>JANXTD010000564.1 GCA_025352585.1 Fimbriiglobus sp. | reverse complement strand
CCCCACCGATGTTTCTTCGCCATGGGGGGATCACTCGGGGGACTGTCGTCCCCCGCTCGCCTGCGCCGATTTCCCCCCGCCCCGCGGCCCGTCTGCTACACTGACGCTTTCGCACCAACAGGATCGGGTCACCATGTCGCGTTCGGGTCGCCGGCAGTCCGCGTTCGAGCTGCCGCCGCTCTACGCGATGGTCCAACCGGGGCTGGAGCCGATCGCCGCGGACGAGATCAACCGCGTCCTCGGCGGCGAGATCAAGAAAGTCACGCGCGGCCTCGTCGTCTTCCGCGTCAACGAAATCACGCCGGACGTGCTCAACCTGCGCACCACCGACGACGTGTTCCTCCTGGCGTGGGGGTCGGACGCGATCACCTACAAGCAGGACGAGCTGGCCAAGTTCCGCAAGTGGACGGCCAACAAGGCCGACTGGGCGGAGATGTTCAAGATCCACCACGCCCTACGGCCCAAGACCAAGGGCAAGCCGACGTTCCACCTCGTCTGCCAGCGCGAGGGCGAGCACGCCTTCCGCCGCGTCGATGCCCTCGACGCGATGGCCGACGGCCTCTCCGGCAAGATCCCCGAGGGATGGCAGCCGCACGACGAGAACGCCTGGCTCGAAATCTGGCTGACCATCAAGGGCACGATGGCGGTGTGTGGCCTGCGGCTGACCGACCGCACCATGCGGCACCGCACCTACAAGGACGACCACGTCCTGGCGTCGCTGCGGCCGACGGTCGCCGGGGCGATGGTCCACCTCGCGGGCATCGGCCCCGGCATGACGGTCATGGACCCGATGTGCGGGGCCGGCACCATCCTCGCCGAGACGATCGAGGTCGCCAAGCTGCGCAGCAAGGCCGGCCGCGTCGAGGTGATCGGCGGCGACATCGACCCGAACGCGATGTTCGTGACCGGCGAGAACCTGCGCGGCGTCGGCCCGGCGGTGACCTGCCGGTGGGACTCGCGGCGCTTGCCGCTGGAGCGCGAGAGCGTCGACCGGATCATCACCAACCCGCCGTTCGGCAAGCAACTCGCCTCGCCGGAGGAGGTGCCGCCGCTGTACGCCGCGTGCGTGCGGGAGTGGGACCGCGTCTTGCGGCCCGGCGGCCGGGCGGTGTTCCTGGTCATGGAGCAGGACGCGATCGAGTCGCCGCTGATCGCCTACGGCTGGCGGCCGACGCGGAAGCTGAAAGTGCGCATTTTGGGGCAGACGGCGATCCTGAGCGTGTGGCAGAAGCCGTTCGCGGCGGGTACACTGGGCGAGGCCCCCTGGCTGGCGACCGCCGTTCCCCCCCTGGAGACTTCGCCGTGAGTACCCCGGACAAGAAGCCGAAGCCCGCGGACGACGACGACGACGCCAACCCCTACGGAGTCCTGAAGGAGTCCGAGGAGGAGCAGCGGCTGGCCGAGAAGAACAAGCCGGTCTTCGGCGACGTGGCCGACAAGTTCAAGAAGTCGAAGCGCGGCCCCGCACAGATGATGCTGGTTCTGCCGACGAACCTGCTGATCGCCGCCGGGTCGCTCACCGCCATCGCCGGGGTTTTGGCGATCATCATCGGCGTCTGGCCGCTGGTCTTCACGGACGCCCCGCCGTCGGACGAGGAGATCGCGGAGCAGTTGATCATCGTCTTCGTCGGCTTCGTGCTGCTGATCTGGGGCAGCATGGTTTGCCTGGGCGCGAGCAAGATGATGGGCCTCGAGTCGTACGCCTGGGCGTTGGCGGGGGCGGTGATGGGCATCCCGATGCTCGCCGGCATCTTCGCGCTCGTCGCCCTACGCGACCCGCGCGTCCGCGCCGGCTTCGAGGAGGTCGAGGGGGCCATCGACGACCCGGACGACGACGAGGAGGAAGAGGACGACGACGAAGACGAGGAGGAAGAAGAGGAAGAGCGGCCGCGGAAGAAGGGCCGGAAGTGACCTTCTTCCTCGAAGGGGTCGACTGGCTCGCCTGCCAGCTCTACCCCGCCGAGACCGGCCGGTTCCTGGTGCGGGTCGTGACCCTCGGCCACGTCCACTGCGAGGACGACCTCGCCTGGTGGATCGGCTCCGCCTTCTGGCTGACGCTCCCGCTGGTGATCGTGATCGGCGTCGCCGTGATGCGGCGGTCGTGAGGCCCGCCGCGAGGCCGGTCTTGTCTTCTGTAGCCGGCCGCTGTGAGGCCGGTCTTATCCCCTGTGGCGATGATCCCCCCGAATGGGAAGCGAACCGGCCTCACAGCGGCCAGCTACAGAAGACCGGCCTAAGGCCGGGAGAGTCGCCGCGCGACCTCGCGTAGGAAGCCCCACGCGAAGCCGAGGTGGATGCCGACGAAGACGGCCGGCCGCCGCACGCCGACGCGGGCCGGCAGCCCACGGCTCAGCCACGCCGAGCCGGCCAGGATCACCGCGGCGTAGAGGGCCACGCTCGCGGCGTACAGCCAGCCGACGGCGACCCACAGCACCCACGCCGGCGGCTCCCGCGTTACTCGGGTTGCGGGCGGCTGCCCTTGCTGCCCTTGTCGCCGGGGGGGGCACCGGGGGGGCCGCCCTTGCCGCCCTTGTCACCCTTACCGCCCTTGCCGCCGGGGGGGCCGCCCTTGTCGCCGTCGGGGCCGCCGCGGGGGCCGGGGCCGCGGTCGCGCATCTCGGCGAGTTGCTTCTTCTGGTCGTCGGTCAGGATCTTGCCGAGGCGGTTATCGACTTCCTTCTGCAAGTCCGCGAGGTCCTTCTTCTGCGCGTCGGTGAACCCCAGCTCCTCGACGAGGTGCGGCGGGACGATCGCCCCGATCGGCGGGCGCGGCCCCCGCGGCGGGCCACCCTTACCGCCGCCCTTGTCGCCTTTTTCGCCCTTCTCGGCGGGCGGCTGCGCGGCGGTCAGCACCGTCGCGGTGAACAGGGCGGTGCCCAGCATAAGGGTGCCGGCCACGATTCGCGTCTTCTGGAACATCGTCACAACTCCGGGGAAAGGGTCAGCGGCCGTACGGCGTACGGTCGCGGTCGTCACGCTCGAAAGGGAACGGCTCACCGGTGAGCGCGGCCCAGCGTGTGCGTTGCTCGGGCGTCAGGGCCGCGAGCGCTTCGGGCAGCGGCGGCCCGCGCCGCGGCCGGCCGGGGCGGCCGTCGGGGGGGCCGGG
>JANXTD010000613.1 GCA_025352585.1 Fimbriiglobus sp. | reverse complement strand
CCAGGGCGGCATCGGCGGTGGCCAGACGGGCGGCGGGCGGGGCGGGCAGGGCGGCGGACGCGGAGGAGGTGGCGGCGGGAGGGGCAACAACCGCTCCGACCGCGACCTCGGGGGCCGCGATTTTTTTGACGACCGGGGCATGGATGCCCCTTCGGCCCTGATTTACGACCCGGAACTCGACGGCGAACCGACGACCCAACGCCCGACGGCCGACACCGCCGTCCATCAGGCGGCCGCGCAAGCCCCGGCACCGTTGCCGGTCCCGCAGCCGCCGGTGACCGGTAACCCCAGCGCGACCGCGCAGCAGCCGGTCCCCTCGGGCGACATCACCGTCACGCCGCTCGACCCGCTCGGCGCGATCATCATTCGCGGCCGCACCAAGGAGGACATCGACGAGATCCTCAAGTTCATCGACATCCTCAAGGAGAGCATCAAGCAGACCGAGATCCAACTCGAGTACGTGACCCTGGAGCAGGGCGACGCGACCGAACTCGTCGCCATCCTGACCCAGCTCTACTCGCGGCTGCAAGTCGGCCCCGGCTCGACGCTCGTGCTGCCGGCGCAGAACCGCACCGGCGGCGGCTTCAACCTCGGCGGCGCGGGCTTCAACCTCGGCGGCGGCGGGGGCGGCAACCAGGCGGCCCAGACCTCCGGGTCGCTGCTGCTCTTCGCGCTGCCGCGCTTCAACCAGGTGCTCGTCGCCGCGCCCAAGAGCCGCATCGCGGACATCCTCGCCACGATCAAGAAGTTCGACCGCCGCAACGCCGAGGACAACGTCCCGCAGCCGTACCTGCTCAAGCGGGCGTCGGCGCAGATCGTCACGACTCAGTTGCAGACCTTCTTCGCCAGCCGCTACCCCGGCGAGCAACTGGCGCAGAACCAGATCCGCGTCTTCGCCAACGCCAGTAACAACGCCGTGTTCGTGCAGGCCGGCCGCGCCGACCAGGCCGACGTGGCGACCATCGTGAGGCTCCTCGACACCGGCGAGTCGGCGGCGGTCAACACGGTCAAGGTCATCAAGCTCAACAACGCCTTCTCCGACGAGGTCGCCGCGGTCCTCCAGCAGGCGCTCTTCGCCTCGGTGGTGAACCCCAGCACGACGGCCTCGGCCGGCACCCAGGGCGCGACCGGCACCACGGCCCAGGGCGGCTTCGGCCAGGTCCAGGTCGGCGGCCAGGCCGGCGGCCTCGGCCAGCAGGGGGCGCTCGGCCAGCAGGGCAACCAGCAGAACCGCGCCGGCGGCGCGGGCGGCCTCGGCGGCGCGACCGGCACCCTGACCGGCAGCGCCACGACCGGGCTGACGACCAAGACGACGACGTTGCGGTTCTTCAACAGCCGCGACGGTAAAGCCGTCGAATCGGGCTTCCTCGAAGACGTCCACATCGTCTCCGACGTGCGCATTAACGCGCTCTTGATCGCCGCGCCCGAGAAGACGATGGCACTCATCGAGGCGCTCATCAAGGAACTCGACACGGTCAGCGCGGCCAAGGCGTTCGTCAACGTCTTCCCGCTCAAGAAGTCCGACGCCGCGCTCGTCGAGACCCTGGTGCGGCGGCTGTTCACCGGCAGCGGCACGGCGACCGGCCAGTCCGGCGGGCAACAGGGCGGCTTCGGCGGCCAGGCCAACACGCAGAACCCCAGCCGCCCGCTGCTGACCCTCACCGGCGCGCCGGCCGACGGCGCGAACCTCATCGACCTGCGCATCAGCAGCGACCCGCGGACCAACACGCTCATCGTCGCCGGCAGCCGCAACGACCTCGACACGATCAACGCCATCGTCGCCCGCCTCGAAGACACCGAGGCGACGACGCTGGTGCCGCAGGTCTACAAGATCCGCAACGCCGCCGCGGCCGACATCGCGCTGGCCATCACGACCTTCGTGAACAACCAGGCGACGCTAATCAACGCCCAGTTCAGTTCGCCGTTCCAGACGCTGCAACGCAACGTCGTGGTGGTGGCGGAGCCGGTGTCGAACCAGGTGCTCGTGACCGCGGCCCCGCAGATCGCCAACGACATCGCCCAGCTCATCGCGCGGCTCGACATGCAGCCGGCGCAGGTGCTCGTGCAGGTCGAGATCGTCGAGGTGCAGTTGAGCAACCGCGAGGAGTTCGGCGTCGAGATCGGCCTGCAAAGCCCGGTGCTCTTCGCCCGCAGCAGCACGCTCCTGGCCGGCAGTTCGCCCGGCACGCCGGGGTACAACTTCAACACGACCACGCCGCTGCCCAACGCCGTGGTCCCGGACCAGCGGACGACGGTCGGCTTCCAGGGGCTGGGCAACCTCGGCGTCGGCCGGGCCGGGGCCAACGGCGTCGGCGGCTTCGTCTTCTCGGCCGCCTCGGACTCGGTGAGTGTGCTCGTGCGTGCCCTCAAGACGCAGGGCCGCGTGGATATCCTGAGCCGGCCACAACTGCTGCTCACGGACAACCAGCAGGGCTTCTTCCAGGTCGGCCAGAAGTTCCCGCTGCTGGGCAGCGCGATCCTCGCCGGCACGGGGGCCAGCCAGCAGAACATCGTCTACGAGGACCTCGGCATCGTCCTGCGGGTGACGCCGCGCATCGACCCGGACGGCCGGGTGATCATGCGGGTCGAGCCGCAAATCTCGTCGGCCAACCCGGTGCAGATCAACCTCGGCGGCGGGGCGCTAGCGACCGCGATCGACGTGCAGTCGGTGCAGACGACCATCGGCGTCTCGGACGGCGAGACGGCGATCATCGGCGGGCTGATCCGCAAGTCGGACGCCAAGCAGGAGAACAAGATCCCCGTACTCGGCGACCTGCCGTACGTCGGCTCGCTGTTCCGCTACCGCACGCAGGAGATGAGCCGGCGCGAGCTGGTGTTCATCGTCACGCCGCACATCGTCCGCAACCAGTCGGACATGGCGCGGCTGGTCCGGGCCGAGACGCAGAAGCTCTCACTCGGCTACCAGGACATCGTGAAGTTGCAGGGCAGCGCCGCGGAGCCGCTGGGCGGCTTCGGCAACATGATGGCGACGCCGTACTACTGCCCGCCGGGGGCCGCGCCGCAATACCCCGCGCTCGACGGCAGCTACGCCGGCCCCTACGCGCCGCCGGCCGCCGCCCCGAACACCCTGCCGGGCGGGGTGCCGCTGGCGATGCCGCCGCGGACCTACCCGACCGACCCGCAGCCGCTGCCGCCGGGGGCGACGCTGACGCCGAGCGCCCCGCGCTACGTGACGCCGCAGGGCGTGCCGCTGACGCCGGTGCCGAACGCGCGGCCGCTGACCGCGCTGGGCAACAACGGCTTCCCGCTAGTCAAGAAGACCGGCGAGCCGACGATCTTCAACGCGCCGGGCACGACGCCCCCGCCGCCGAGTTCGACGGCGAACCCGGTCCAACCGGTCGGCTCGACCGAGCCGGCCCCCGACGCCGCCAAGGAGGGCAAGCCGTGGACCGTGTTCCCCCGCTGACGAGTCTCGCCGCGCTGCTGCTCTTGGGCGGCGTCGGCTGCGTGAGCGCCGACAAGGCCAAGTCGCAGTACGCGAGTTTGAAGCAGTCGGTCGGCCTCGCGTCGCCGGAGCCGGTGTCGGAGGTGCTGACCTTCTGGCAGCGCCGCCTCGCCACGCTCAACGACCCGACGCGCGACGGCGCGATGGTCTCCGGGCTGGTCGGGCAGGTCTTCATGATCTCGCCCACCAGCCAGCCGGCCGAGGGCCGCGGCGACTTGGCGGTCGCCGTGTACGACACGACGGTGCGGCCGCGCGGCCAGCCCGAGCGCCAGCCCGAGCTGTACCACTTCGACCAGGCGACGCTCTCAAAGTTGCGCACCAAGGACGAGCGCTTCGGGGCGTGTTACGCGCTGTTCCTGCCGTGGCCGGCCGAGTGGGCCGACGTGACGGGTGTGAAGATTCTGGCCCGCTACCAGGCCCCCGGCGGCACGGCGTTGCAGGGCCGCGAGGTCGTGGTGCAGCTCGAAACCGAGCGGACCAAGATGACGTGGGAGGAGCAGAACTTCCAGAAGGTCGGCGGCCCGACGCCGCCCCCGCCGGTGGCGACCGCCGCCGACCGCCGCGGCGTCCCGGACCCGCTGAAGATCCTCGCGTCGCTGCGCGGCAAGCCGGCCGCGGCCCCGGTCGGACCGGCGACCTTGCCGCCGGCGGAGGCGTTTACGCGGTCGAACGTCCCGGTGATGACGGCCGTCGAGCGGACGCCGCTGGTGGCGACGCCGCCGAACACGACCAACACGAGTTACGCGACCGAGGGGGCGTACGCCGGGCCGAAGCCGGGCGGCCCCGGCCCGCTCGACGGCGTGAACCCCGCGGCGGCCAACGGCCCGCTGCAACCGATCGTCATCCGGCGGGAGTAAGGTTTGAGGCGAGCCGTGGGGGGGGGGGGGGGGGGGGG
>JANXTD010000491.1 GCA_025352585.1 Fimbriiglobus sp. | reverse complement strand
AAGTTTTGTTTTCTCCGCGACTCTGCGTCTCCGCGGCAAAACGTTTTTCCGAGTTGAACAAACTACACCGCGAAGATTTTCTGGAAGCGCGGGTCACGTTCGAGGTCGCCCTCCTTCGACGGCGTCTCTTCGAGGATGCGCGTGATCACCGTATCGGTCGTCACGCCCTCCGACGCCGCGGTGAAGTTCGTCAAGATGCGGTGCCGCAGCACCGGCAAAGCGAGGGCCTTGATGTCGTCGGTGGAGACGCTCGGCCGGCCGTAGAGCAGGGCGCGGGCCTTGGCCCCGAGGATGAGGTTCTGCACCGCCCTCGGCCCGGCGCCCCAACTCAGCCAGTCCTTGACGAACTTCGGGCAGCCCGGCTCGGTCGTGCGGGTCTGCCGCACCAGGGCCAGGGCGTACTTGATGGCGTGGTCGGACGCCGGGACTTTGCGCACCACGTCTTGCAACTCGATGATCTGCTCGCCGGACAGGACCGGGCGGATCGTCTCGACCTGGTTCGAGGTCGTGCGGGCCGCGATCTCGAACTCCTCGGAGAACGACGGGTAGGTCACGAACACCTTAAACATGAAGCGGTCTTGCTGCGCCTCGGGCAGCGGGTACGTCCCCTCCTGCTCGATGGGGTTCTGCGTGGCGAGCACGAAGAACGGGCTGCCGAGCTTGTGTCGCACACGGCCCACCGTGACCTGCCGCTCCTGCATCGCTTCGAGCAGCGCCGCCTGGGTCTTCGGCGGCGTGCGGTTGATCTCGTCGGCCAGCACGACGTTGGCGAACAGCGGGCCGGAGAGGAACTTGAACTCGCGGGCCCCCGTGGAGCGGTTCTCCTCGATGATCTCGGTGCCGGTGATGTCGGCCGGCATCAGGTCGGGGGTGAACTGGATGCGGCTGAAGTCGAGCGACAGCGTCTTCGCCAGCGTCGAGATCATCAGCGTCTTCGCCAGCCCCGGCACCCCTTCGAGGATGACGTGGCCGCGACTGAACAAGGCAATCAAGAGCTGCTCGATGACCTTGTCCTGGCCGACGATCACCTGCCGCAACTGCTCGCCGATGTCGGCGAACGCTTTTTGGATGCGCTTCATCGCGTCGAGGTCACTCTCGCCGAGGCTCATCGTCATCGGCTGGTTACTCAGGCTCATGCGGTCCCCGGTGTCGTCGGTGTCAAGGGTCTGTCAGCGGGTGTCGTCTTACTGTCAGCGGTGGTAGATCGGCACGACGCCCTTGTCGAGTTGCAGGATGGTCAGGTTGACCGCGGTCGAGTAGACGGGGCCGATGTAGCCGCTGGTCCAACTGCCGTCGGCGTTCTGCTGCGTCTTGAGGTAGTCGAACATGGCGTCCTTGTAGCCGGTCCAGGTCAGCCAGCCGGCCTTCGGCTCCTTGGGGAAGAGTTCGCCGTAGCGGTCGTCGCCGAGCACGTACAGGGCCTGGGCGTAGTAGTAGCTCTGGTACTCGTCGTGCGACAGCCGGCCCTTGCCGATGGGGATGTTGTCCTTGCAGAACTTGATCCACTTCATGGCGAACTCGTCCTTGTACTGCCCCGCACTGAAGGCACACGCCACGGCGGCGGCGGTCAGCGCCGGCCGCTCCTGGCCGTTCGCCACCCCGCCGTTGGCGAGGCTGTAGATGATGCCGCCGCGGGCGGTGGTGCAGTCGCGCAGGTACTTCGTGGCGTTGTCGAGGATCTCCTTCTTGACCGGGATGCCGGCGTTCTTGGCGGCCCGGATCGCCTGCAACTGGGTGATCGTCGTGGACCCCTCGTCGAAGTCGGAGCCGTCCTTGGCCGAGACGTAGCCCCAGCCGCCGCGCTTGGTCTGCGAGTTGCCGCAGAACTCGACCGCCTTCTTGAGGATCGTCTCGAGCTTCTTGCGCCGCTCCTGGTCCTCCTCCTCGCCGTAGACGCTGGCCAGGAACAGCAACCCGTAGCCGTGGCCGTAGGTGTAGCGGGACGACTCGGTGGGGTTGTTGGGGTTGCCGATCAGGCCGTTCGGCTGCGCCCGCGCGACGAACCAGTTGACCGCCTTGACGAGGTTGTCGCTGTACTTGCCCTCGCGTAAGGTGCTGCCCTCCATGAGCATCGCCATGCCGGCCAGCGCGGTCATCGTGGTGGGGTACTGGCCGCCTTGCGCCTCCCAGTGGCCGTCGGCCGCCTGGTTCTTCTTGAGCCACTCGAGGCCCTTCTCGATGACGGCGTCGTGGTCCGGCTTGCGCTTCTTGGCGGGTGCCTCCTGGGCCGCCAGCGGCGCGAGGGCCAGGGCCGCGAAGAGGAGCGTACCGATCCAGCGGACTCGCGAAATCATGGTCATGCTCCTGCCCGCGGACTGCGACGCTACCGACCAGACGACCCGGCCCGGCGAAACCAACCGACTATTCGTCCGGCGTGATGCGGAGGCGCAGGCCGTCGTTGTAGCGGAAGAACTCGACGCCCCGGCCCTTGGGGTCGCGGCCGGCGTTGGCGAACTCGCCGCCGTTCTGGCTGTAGCCGTAGTTGTGGACCAGCCGGCCGGTGCGCTTGTCGAGC
>JANXTD010000486.1 GCA_025352585.1 Fimbriiglobus sp. | reverse complement strand
GCAGGTCGTAACCCTCCTCGAAGAGCACGACCACCGACGACAGCCCCAGGACCGACTTCGACCGCAGCGTCTTCATCCCCGGCGTGCCGTTGAGGGCATTTTCGAGCGGCAACGAGATGAGGCTTTCGACCTCCTCCGTCGCGAGGCCGGGGGCTTCGGTCTGGATCTCGACCTTGGGCGGGGCGAACTCGGGGAACACGTCCAACGGCGCGTTGCCGGCGGTGCGCAGGCCGTAGCCGATCAGCAGCGCGCACAGGGCCACGACCACCACGCGGCCGCGGATCGAGGCGGAAATCAGCGACGAGAGCATGGGGAACCGCCTGGTTACTTGACGAAGCCGGTCTCCGCGCCGAACAGGCCCTGCGCGCCTTCGATCACGACCTTGGTGCCGACCGGCGGGCCGGCGCTCAAGACGACGTCGTCGGCGGTGACGTGCCCGACGACGACGCGGCGGCGGACGAAGGTGCGCGCGGCGGTCGGCTCGTAGACCCACGTCCCGCCGTGGATGTCGGTCGCGACGGCCGAGCGCGGCAGGGTCGAACTCTCGCGCGACTCGGCGAGCGGCAGTTGCACCTCGACGCGCTGGCCGGGGACGAGTTGGCCGTCGGGGTTGGGCAACTCGTAGAAGAAGTCGATGGTCATCGCCAGCGGGTTGGCCGACGGCGGGGCGACGACCGGCTTCGCGCTCTGCGCCTTCGACTCGCGCCCGACGCGCGCCGGGTCGGTGCGCGACACGTCGGCGAGGTCGCCGACCGGCAGGGCGACGCGGACCCAGACCGTCGTCAGGTCAACGACCTCGAAGAGCGCGGCCCCGGCGGGGACGGACTGGCCCGGCAACGCGGAGACGTTGCGCAACAGGCCGTCTTCGGGGGCGTCGATGGCGATGGGCGCGGCGGTGCCGCTCTTCGAGTCGCCCAGCACCTTGACGAACACGTCGCGGGTGGCGACCGCCGCCAAGTGCGTTTGGACCGCGCCGTCGTAGACCGCTTGCGCGGCGTCGAGGTCTTTCTGGCTGCCGATGTTCTGCTTCAAGAGCGTCTTGGCGCGGTCGAACGGCTTCTTGGCGGCCTCGACGCTGACCTGCGCGTTGGTGATCGCTTGCTCAGCCGAGACGAGGTCGGTCGCCAACTTGGTCATCGAATCGGGCGAGAACAGCGGCAGGAGTTGGAAGACGACTTGGCCCTTCTTGACCAGCACGCCGACCTTCGGCAGCCCGCCGTCGGGGGCGCGCAAGATGCCGCCGAGGGGGGCCGACGCCAGGATCGTCTTGCCGACCGGCACTGTCACGTCGCCGCCGTAGACGCGCACCCGGCGGGCCGACTTGAGCGCCACCACGCCGACTTGGAGGCCCAACTTCTTCTCGGCGTCCTCGCTCAGCGTGACCGTAGCGAGTTCGCCTTCCTTGACGACCTTCTCGACCTTGGCCGGCGGGGTCGCGGCCGGCGGCTTGACGAAGGCGGGGTTGTACGCGATCAGCCACGCGGCCCCGGCGGCGACGGCGACACCGGTGCCGACCGGGTGGACGAGCCGCCGACCCCGACGCCAGCCGGTCGAGTCGCCGGGCGGGGGGCTGTCCATTACTTGGGGCTCGGTTTCGGGGGCGGGACGGCGGGCGGGGGACTCGGACTCGGCACCGGGGCGGGCGGGAGTTTGCGGCCGACGCTGCGCTCCAACTCGGCCCAGGTTCGCCGCAGGTCGGCTTGCAGCGTCGCCTCGCGGAGGTAATTATCGAGAAGTTGCCGCGAGACTTCAAGGACGATGAGGTAAGTCACGCCCCCTTCGCGGTACGCCGCTTGCGCCAGGCGGATCGCCGTCTCGACCTCGGGGCGTACCTTGTTGAGCACGAAGTCGTGCTCGGCGGCGGCCTGCTGGTACAGCAAATTCGCCCGCTGCACGTCGAGAATGATCTGGTTGCCGACGGTCTGCTGATTGCGTTGGGCGCGCTGCAACTCGGCCTCGGCGCGGGCGACGCCGCCCTGGCCGACGTTGAACAGCGGCAGCGTCACGCGGAAGGCGGGGCTGAACTCGCGGCCCAGCACGCGACCACTCGTCGCGTCGCCGAGGCCCAACAGCCGCACCCAGGCAATCTCGTTGAACCGCACGCGGGCCTGCGCCGCCTGCACCAGCGACGCCGCGGCGAGGGCGTCGGGCCGGGTGGCGAGGGCGTCGAGCGTCAGCTGGTCCACGTCGAGCGTCTGGCGGCCCGGCACCGGCGACGGGTCGAGTGTGAGCGGGCCGCGCAGCAAGCCCAGCCCGAGGACGTTGCGCAAGCGCTCCTCAGCGACGGGGATGTCGTAGCCGACGCGCACGGTTTCTTGCTGCGCGATGAGCGCGTCAATCTTGGCGGTCGCCTGCTCTTGCGCCGTGATGTCGCCGGCGTCGAGGCGCTTGGTAGCGAAGCTGGCGATCTCGCCGCGCAGTTTCAGAGCCTCGGTGGCGACGCGCTGGCGGTCCCGAGCGAGTACCACGTCGGCGTAGGCGACGCGCACGTCGCGGATCAAATCGACGCCGGCCTGCGTCAGGCGTTCGCTGGCGCGGTCGGCGTCGCGCGTGGCGGCCTTGACGCGGATCGGCCGCAGCCACAGCGACTCAATGGGGAAGTCGAAGAGGTACTTGAACGGCTTGTCGGTCGCGCCGAAGTAGTAGACGAACTCGGGGTTCGGCAACAGCCCCGCCTGGATCAGGTCGGCGCGGGCGAGGCCCAAGTCCACGAGCAGTTCCTGGAACGCCGGGTTGTTGTACAGGGCGACCGAGATCGCCGCGTCTTCGGTCAGCGGCGCGTCGAGGGTCACACCCGGCGGCAGGCAGACTTGCCCCGGCGTCTTGGCGTCCGACACGCCCTGGCCGAAGCGCTCGGTCAACTTCGCAGATACGCTCGGAACCCCCGGCGCGGCCGGCGTGCGGCAGCCGGCGAGTGCGAGCGTCGCCGCGGCGAGGAGTGTCGAAGTCGTCGAGAACGTCCGCATCGCAACCCCCGGGCACCGTGGACCCACCTATCATCGACAGGCGGCGGCGGGTGGCGTGAGGCGGGTTGTAGCGATTGCGCCGGCTCCGCGGCTCCGCCGCAGGCGAGTCTCGTCTGGCTCTTGTTAGCCGGACGCGCAAGCGACGGGAGCAAACCTCCGAGGCATCGCTGAAAGGTAAAAACAAAGCAGTCAACACCCACGGGCATTGCCTAGAAACCATACTTTGTGACAAGATAAAAAATAGAATTGAGTATCTTGTATCGAGTGCTCTCGATCGTATGTTTCTTATTGTCTTGTGATCGATGGGATACGTATACAGACAGTCACCTTGAAGTCATCAGGAAAGGCCTTTGATACGACAAATAGACAAAGGAAGGTGCTGAAGTATTCAGATAAATGAAAAATTACGAAATGAACGGAATAATGTTTTCGATTTGAAGTTGATGGAGACTTTTGATAATAGGCATAGGGCTCGTCACTGGCAGCTCGAAAATGATGACGGGATACAGACTCTTCGTTACGACATAAACCAGGACTTCAGCCAACGGAACTGATAATAAGTTCCGATCGTGTCTATGAATAATGTTATTGCTTTTACAATATCCACTTGGTCTTACACGTGTATAGTAGCTTCATATTTCGAACTGCTAGATACGCAAATGTAGCCATTGCTATTGGGGGAATCAGACAGTCAAAAGTCAGAGTATAAATACTGTTTAAAGTGAAGTAGAGATCGAAATGACCGCATCATCTGTTCTTAACTGTTGCCATGATTGCAATGTGAACAGCAAAGATATGTCAGAAGACAGTAATGATATCAATAGACCATCGCACACGTATGATCGACTCGACGTTCGGATTTCGGTAATTATAGTTGTCAGCATGAAAAGATCTATACATGTCAGTGTTATGCAATGTATGGACAATTGGCCCCACACGTGAAACAAATAGTAGCGTAATTCGCATTAACCTATAGAATTTAATGATGGATCACCATGTTCATAAGCACATAGGTTAATGAAGAAGTTCCCGGA
>JANXTD010000601.1 GCA_025352585.1 Fimbriiglobus sp. | reverse complement strand
CAGCGCCCAAAGGTTCCGAACGCGGAAACCTCCGGGCGCTGACGCTTCCGGCTCGCCAAAGCCGTTACTCAGGCCGCGTCGAGCTGCGGAGGCCCTCGCCCTCCAGGAACAGGGTCAGGCGCGTCTCCTTGGCGTTGCGGGCCAATTTGACCACGATCGGCGTCCAGCCGGCGCTCAACTCGACCTCGGCCTTCAGCCCCGTGCGCATGGGGTACGGGATTGCCGGCTCCTTCTGCTCCAGGACGACCTTGCCGCCGACGCGGACCCGGACCCCGTCGTCCGCCGCGACGTGGAGCGTCACCCGCTGCGGCTTCTCCGTGTAGACGTAGGTCACGGCGTACACGCCCGACTTCGGCCCTTGCGGCAGCAGTGGCGTCAGGTCGAGCCGGCCGTCGGGGGCCGAAGCCGGCTGCAGCAGCTTCGCCGGGATGTCGCGCGGAGACGCCTCCCAGGCGGCCGCGTCCCGCAGCCGCAGCGCCTGGCCGGTCACGACGTTGTAGTCCATGACCACGCCGCGCAGCGACTCCTGCGCCGTGCGGTTCTTCAGGAACGCCAGCAGGTCGATGAACTGGTCGAACGTCAGTTGGCTCACGGCGTTGTCCGGCATCAGCGACAGCTTCGTGACCCCGAGTTGGTCGATGTCATCCTTCGAGAGCCGCACGTCCCGGCCGCTGGCGTCGCGGATCACGACCTGCTGCGCCGTCTCGGAGATTTTCAGGCCGGAGTACGTCTGGCCGTCACTCGTGGAGGCGACGTACGACTGGTAGCCCTCCTTGATCTCCTTACTCGGCTCGACGATCGACTCGAGGATCTTTTCGAGCGTCATGGTGTCCCAGAGCCGCGTCAGGTCAGGGCCGACCGCGCCGCCGACGCCCTCCATGCGGTGGCACCCAGCGCACGACACGAGCTTGGTGTTGAGGTACAACTGCTTGCCGCGGATCGGGTTGCCCTGCGTGGCGACGAGCTTGCGGATCTGCTCGACGCGGCCGGGGTCCAGCGACACGAGCAAGCCGCCCTTCATGACCTCGTTGTAGACCTTCGCCACCGCGGGGTCGGTCGGGAACTTCTGCAGCGCCTCGCTGACCCGCTGGAACAGCTCGCGCGGCAACTTCTTGGCGGCGAAGCGCTCGCCGACGAGCAGCGCCCCTGGCGGCGTGGTGCCCAGCACCAGCACCGCCTCGTTCAAAAGGCTCGGGTCGGGCTGGTCGAGCAGAGTCACGGCGACCTTGCGGGCCTCCTCCACCGACGCCGCACTCAGGGCCTTCAGCGCCTCGACTTTGAGCGCCGCCGGCTCGGGGCGGGCCAGCAACTCGACGAGCGGCTTGACCGCCGCCCCGCCGGCCGCGGAGCGTAGCGCCTTCAAGACGCTCAGGCGCTCGGCCGCCGGCCGCTTGGCGTCGGCGAGCATCGCGACGAGGCGGTCGGTCGCGGCGGCGAGGCGGCTGCCGGCGATGGCCGCGAGCGCGCTCTCGCGGGTCGCGCCGTCGGCGGCGTCGAGCTGGGACAGCACGAAGTTCACCGCCGCCGGCGAGTCGAGGCTGTTGGTACCGGCCAGCACCTCGACCCCGGCGATCTTGACCGCCGGCGACTCGTCGGGCCGCGCGGCCAGGAAGGTCGCCACGCCGGCCATCGCCATCGGCGGGTCGAACTGGTAGTTGGCGTAGGAGCGCAAGAGTGCCGCGCGCTCGGCCGGCGGCAGGTGCGCGTCGGTCAGCATCTCGGGCAGCGCCTTGACGGCCGCCTCGGTGCGGAAGGTCAGGAAGGCCGCCGCGGCGCGGTCGAGGTCGGGCGCGTTGCCGGAGCGGGCGACCGCCAGCAGCGCGTCCATGCCCGGCTTGCCCAGGCGCTCCAGGCCGCGCGTGATGCTGTCGCTCAGGAAGGCGTCCTTGCCGTCGTCGGCGCGCCATGCGTTGATCAGCACGTCGGCGGTGCCGTCGGCCCCGAGTCGGCCCAGGCCGATCATCGCGGCGCGGCGCACCGCCGGGTGCTCGTCCGCGGCGAGTTTGCTAAGCGCCTCGAATTCGCGGGGGTCTTTCGGGGTGGCGTGCCGGGCGATCGCCTCGACGGCGAGCCGACGCACGTCGGGCGAGGCGTCGTTGAGCAGCAGCCGGAACAGGTCGGCCACGTCGCCCGACCAGTTGGCTTGCAGCACGCCCAGCGCCGACAGCCGGCCGGCGTCGCTGTACTTGCCGCTGACCAAGCGCTTGAGCACCTTGTCGCGGCCGGCGGCCCCGCGGCGGACGAGTTCCTTGCGGGCCTCGACGCGGTCGCTCATGTCCGGGGCGTCGAGCTTGGCCGCGAGTTCGGCCGTCGGCAACGCGATGACCTTGGCCCACGAGTCCATCCCGCGCAAGGGCAGGGCGGGGTGCTCCTTCGTCCCCACCCACTTGAGGCGGTAGATGCGGCCGTTCTTGCCGTCGCCGGAGAGCCGGCCCGCGCCGCCGGAGTCGGTGCGCCAGTCGCAGACGTAGATCGCGCCGTCCGGCCCGGTGACCATCTGGCACGGCCGGAACAGCGGGTCCTCGGACTTCAGGAACTCGAACTCGTGGCTGACCGCGAAGCTCGCGCCGGACTCGCGCAACTTGTAGGCCCGCACGCTCTTGCGGAACACGTCGGGGTAGTACATCAGGCCGCGGTAGTGCTCGGGCAGGCGCGTGTCGTTGTAAATCAGGACGCCGGCGGGCGAGCCGCGGCCGGTCTTGAGCATCGGCGGCAGCTTGCCGGGCAGCTCGCCGGCGACGGCCCCGCGCGTCGCGTCCGGGCGGCAGCATCGCGCGCCGGGTTGGAGCCGCCAGCCGTAGTCGGCGTCCTCGGCGACGTGCATCAGCCGGCAGCCGGTGAACTTGCTGCCGTCCTCGTTGTCGTTGTCGGCGTGGAAGAAGTTGAATTTGTCGTCGGTGGCGATGTCGCGGTACGGGTTGCGGTAGCCGAGCGAAAAGGTCTCCATCTGCGAGCCGTCGGGGTTGCAGCGGAAGATCGCCCCGGTGCGCATCACCGTCGCGCGGCTGCCGTCGGAGCCTTCCGCGAAGTTGTCGTCGTCGCCGGCGGTGATGTAGAGCTTGCCGTCGAGGCCGATGGTCAGGCCGGACACCTGGTGGTGGTGGAAGCCGCAGAATCCCTGGGCGATGGTCTCGCGCAGGTCCCACGGGCCGCCCGGCCGCGTCTGCTTGTAGCGGCGGACCGTGCCGCGGCCGGTGGTGTAGAGCCAGCCGTCGTGGATCAGCACCGTCGAGGGCAGCTCCTCGGCGATGATCGGCACGGCGCTGTCGTACTTGCCGGTCGCGGCGTTGAGCGTGAGCACTTTCACCGGATCGACGCTGAACTTGCGCATCGTGGCGACCTGCTTGGTCGTGCCGTCGCGGAAGCGGAAGGTCTCCTTGAACTCGAACCACTTGCTGCCGGTGATCGCGTCCACCGACCACTCGAGCACGAACAGCGTGCCGTCGGGGCCGAAGGTCATGCCGACGGGGTTGATGACCGTCGGGGCGTCGGAGACGACCTCGACCTGGAAGCCCTCGGGCGCGGACAGGCCTTTCAGCGCGGGGTCGTACTTGCCCTGATCGACGTAGTTGACGGCGAACGGCGGCGGCTTGGGGGCCGACTGCGGCTGGGCGAACTCGGCCGGCGGCGCGGGCGGGGCCGCCGTCGCCGCCGCGGCGACGATCAGGAGGCTCAATAGGGAGAGGGGTCGGCGCATCCTGGGTAGCTCCGGGCGGGCGGGAGGGGAGTGGCGGTCAGGCGGGTGCGGTATTGTGCGCTATTTAGGCGGGGCAAGTCAACGACCAACCGCCGAGGCCGGTCGGTGGCGTACCCGCGACCCTACCCGGCGGGGCGTCGCCGGCACAACCGCGCCGGCCCGCGGATTCCCGCGCCCGAACCGCGCTTCCCGCCCGCTTGGCGCTACCCCCGGCCGGCGCGGCGTGGTAACTTCACGGAACTTCACCACGTCGGCGCACCGGGGGGCGGGTCATGCGGATCGGGCAAGCGGGGTTCCTCGTCGCGGCTACACTCACACTCGCTACGCCGACCGCGTGGTCGCAGGGCACCTACCGCACCAGCGCGTCGCCGCCGGACGCGGCCGACCTGGCGCGGCTCAACCTCAAGACCGAGTGGACCGCCAACGTGCCCCTGCAAAGCGGCCGCGACGGCGTGGCGACCGTGCAGGTCGTGGACGCCACACAGGTCTTCGTCCAGACGCAGTCCGGCCTGCTCGTCGCCCTCGACGCGGTCACCGGGGCCAAGCAGTGGGCCTACCGCTACCCCGCCGCCTACAGCACGTCCTACCCCGTCGGCGTCAACGAGGACTTCGTCTTCGCGGTCAACGTCGCCCGGCTCATCTGCTTCAGCCGCGTCACCGGCGTGGTGGAGTTCGACTTCGAGTTGCCCGGCAGCGCGACCGTCGGCCCGGTCGCGGACAAGGAACTCGTCTACGTCACGCTCAACGGCACCCGGCTGATCGCCTACACCTTCCCGCAGATCCTGCGGCCGGTCGCCAAGTCGCGGCCCGAGGACGCCGGCCTGACGCGCAACCCGGCCGACTCGGTCGCCGGCCGCTACGGCACGGCGGCGAACTTCACGGGCCTGAAGGACGAGGCGTTCACGCGGCTGTACCTGCCGCAGGAGCCGAAGTCGGACATCGGCCTCTACACCGGGCAGAAGTCGCCGTCGATCTCCGCGTTGCCGAGCGTCACCCCGCCGTACACGCTCGACAACCGCGGCCTGTACGTGACGCCGTCAGTCGTGGCGCTGCCGACCCTGCGCCAGCCGTACAGTCTCAAGCCGGACTACCTGCGCTACAACCAGCGGACGCCGTCGATCAGTGTCTTGCCGCCGTCGGTGGCCCGCGCCGCGGAGCTGGCCAACTTCCGGCCGCGCGGCGTCGAGCCGAAAATCCGCTGGACCCACACGAGCGGCCGCCGCTACACCTACCCGCCGGTGCTGACCGACAACGAGTCGGTGACGAACTTGAAGGACTCGCCGGCGACGACGCGGCTGTGGGCCACGACCGACGGCGCGGTCGTCGAGGCGATCGACAAGCGGACGCAACTCGACCAGGTGACGGCGACGCTCCAGGACGCCGTCAGCTCGCCGCTGACCGGCCCGGTGCCGGTGGGGACCGAGCGCCTCGGCTTCGTCGGACTGCGCGACGGCACGGTGGTGGCGCTGAACCTACTCCAGGGCGGCCCGCAAGGCCCGCGCGTGGAGTGGCGGGCGGGCGTCGGCGGCTCGGTCAACCGCCGGCCGGTCGCCGCGCGGGACGCGGTGTTCGCGTCGGGCGAGCAGGCGGGGACGACGAAGATCGACATCGCCACCGGCGAAGTGGTGTGGAAGAGCGAATTGGGGGCCGACCGCTTCGTCGCGGCCAACGACGAGTTCGTCTACCTGAAGGACCGCGCCGGCCGGCTGGCGATCTACGACCGGCAGCGGCCGACCGACGCGGCGGCCCGGCGGTCGCTGGCGTTGGCGAAGCTGGACCTGCCCGGCTTCGGCGTGGACGTGGCGAACGACAAGAGCGACCGGCTCTTCCTGGCGTCGGACAACGGCCTGGTGGTCTGTCTGCGGGACGCCTCCTTGAAGTACGCCCGCCCGGTGCCGCTGATCGCGCCGCCGGCCCCGGCCGCCGCGATCGTCGAGCGCAAGGAGCCGACGCCGCCGGCGGTCGCCCCGCCGTCGCTGGAGCCGAAGGCCGACGCCCCAGCCCCGAAGAAGAACGACGCCAAGAAGGACGACGACGCGAAGAAGGACGCGCCCAAGAAGGACACGCCGAAGAAAGACGATGACGCGAAGATGGACGCCCCCAAGAAGGACGGCGCGGTGCCGAAAAAGGACGACGAGCCGAAGATGGACGCGCCCAAGAAAGACGGCGCGCTGCCCAAGAAGGACGGCGCGGTGCCGAAGAAGGAAGACGAGCCGAAGATGGACGCGCCTAAGAAAGACGCCCCGAAGATGGAAATGCCCAAAAAGGACGAGCCTAAGAAAGACGAGTCGAAGAAGGAGTAACGCTCCAACGGTGTGTTCACGACGGAAATCGCAAACCGGAGCGGGCGTTGACACCTTGTCGATGCCCGCTTTTCGAGTTAAGCAATTCCCAGGGACGTGGATTCCACCGTCCCCGCGATAACTCCGAGGTCACGGCATGGACGCGACGCAAATCCTGACCTCATACGCCGTCACGTTCGGGTGGGCGATGGTCGGGTCGGTGTCGATGGGCCTCGGGGTCTTCATCGCCCTGAAGATTTTCACGGTCGCGACCCGTGACGTGGACGAATGGAAACTGATCCGCGAAGGGAACATGGCGATGGCCGTCATCCTCGCGGCCTTGATCCTCTCGTTGGGGATCGTCGTGGCCTCCGTGACCAAAGGGGGTTAGTCGAGATGTCCCGATTTCTGCAAGCTGCTTTCGTCCTCCTGGTTACGGCAAGCCTCGCGTCCGCCGGCGGCAAGTCCGGAGGCGGCTCGTCGGGTGGGAAGTCGGTTCCCGTCAGCAGCTACACCCGCAAGGACGGCACGCAAGTGCAAGCACACACGCGGGCCGCGCCCGGTGCCCGCACCACGGCCCGAACCGACGCCCCCGCCGACCCGCCGACGTCCGCACGGGCCTCCGCGCGCGGCGAATCGACGCCGGAATCGGCCGCCTTAACCGACGCCCCAGACCCTGCCCCGCCGGCTCCAGTGAAGTCTTCGCCCGGGAAGAAGCCCGAAGTGGCGGCGACGCCGAACGGCAAGATCGTGCCCAAGCAAGCGGGGGCCGCGGTGTTCCCGGTGCCGGCCGGCAAGCAAGCCTTCTACGTCGAACGCTACGAGGCTGCGTCCGCGGACGGCCGCAAGAGTGCGGCGTACAAACTCGTCTCGGACGACAACGTCGTCCTGATCGACGCGGTGACGCCTGTCGCGAACGAGGCCATCCACAACGGGTGGATCTTCTGCCGCCCCACGGAGGGGCCGCACACCCGGCGCGCCCTGGTCGTCCGCGAGGAGTATTACGTCCCGAACGCGGCACCCCGGTAGTCGCGCGGCCCTTGGCATCGCCCGACTCCCGACGGCTGCACCGTGACGGTGCAAGTAACTCAAAAGGGACTAACGCCAGTTTACTCACTACAACGACTGCCCACCAGCAGGAGTCGCCCATGCCCAGAGTCGTCGTCATCGCGGGGATCAACGGGGCCGGCAAGACGACGGCCTCCGTGAAAATCCTGACTCGGGCCATGCGCATCCCGACCTTCGTTAACGCGGACGCCATCGCGCGCGGATTGAACGGCCTCAATCCCGAGGGGGAGGCGATGCGGGCCGGCCGGCTCATGTTGCAGCAGTTGAACGACCTGGTCGAGGCCCGCGCGGACTTCTCGTTCGAGACGACCCTGGCCGCCCGCACTTACGCCGGTTGGCTCGGCGGCTTGCGGGTGTTGGGTTACGAAGTCACGCTTTACTACTACTGGCTCAGCAGCCCCGAACTCGCCATATCCCGCGTCGCGACCCGCGTCCGTAGCGGAGGCCACTTCGTCCCTGACGCGACGATCCGGCAGCGCTACTCGCGGAGCGCGAGCAACTTCTTCGAGTTGTACCGGCCGGTCTGCGACGACTGGGAAGTGTATGATAACTCCGCCGACCAGCCGGTCCTGTTCGCCCTTGGCTCGGCCGACGACGAGATCATCGACGACGCAGTTCGCTGGGAACAGTTTCAAAGGAGTGCCGACCGTGACTGATGTCGCCAAGAGTCGCATTGAAGCGATGCTCGCCCGCCGGGCCATCACCGACGCATCGCACGCCGAATCGACCCGCGTCGCCCTGCTCGAGCACGCCCGCATGGGCCGCTCAGTGCCGCAGGGCACCCCGGAGCGCGGCGTCGTTTGGGTCACGCCGGCGGAGATCTTCGCCCGCTACGGACTCGACGAGTTCGGCCGGCCGCTGCCCGGCGCGGCCGATGCGCCGGTCACCCTAGAAGCGGAAGCCGGCCGTCAGGAGTAGGTTCAGGTCCTGGAAGTTGCCGCTCAGCGGCGGGACCACGTTCGAGTGGTGGAAGCCGTA
>JANXTD010000387.1 GCA_025352585.1 Fimbriiglobus sp. | reverse complement strand
GGGGGGAAGACCGGCCTCACAGCGGCCAGCTACAGAAGTCCAAATACCAACGCTCGCGCTCGAAGAACTCCAGTCGCTCACGCTCTTGGCTCGCCTAAAACTTGGAGACCTGACCATGCCAGACTTGACCCGTCGCTCGCTCCTCGCCGTCGCCGGCGGCCTGGTGGCCGGCCCCGCGCTCGTCCACGCCGCGCCGCCGCGGCCGGCCGACCTCAGCCCGGCGGAGGCGCTCGCGCTGCTGTTCGCCGGCAACGCCCGGTTCGCCGCGGGGACGCCGACCTCGCCGCACCGTGACCTCGCGCGGCTCAAGGAGGTCGCGCCGCTCCAGAAGCCGTTCGCCGCGTTCCTGGGCTGTGCGGACAGCCGCGTGCCGGTCGAGATCGTGTTCGACCAGGGCTTCGGCGACCTGTTCGTCACCCGCATCGCCGGCAACGTCTCCACGCCGGAGATCACCGGGAGCCTCGAATTCGGGGCCGAAATCCTCGGGGCGAAGGTGCTCTTCGTGCTCGGCCACACCAACTGCGGGGCGGTCACCGCGGCGGTCAAGGGGGTCGAGGTGCCGGGGCAAATCAGCTCGCTGTTCTACCACATCCGCCCGGCGGTGCGCGTGGCCAAGGGCGACGTGCCGGCGGCGGTGCGCGAGAACGTCCGCAACCAGATGGACGTGCTGCGCGAGTCGTCGCCGGTGCTGGCGCGGCTCGTGCGGGCCGGCAAACTCGTCGTCGCCGGCGGGGTCTACGACCTCGCCACCGGCCGCGTCACCCCCGTAGAATCGTGACATGAGCGACCCCGACCCCGACCCCGACCACGGCGGCCACCCGCCGCCGTTCCGCCGGCTGCTGGGGCTGCTCGCCCCGGAGTCGGCCGACCTCGGTGTCGTGCTAATGTTCGCCGTGGGCGTCGGCGTGCTGACGCTGGCCACGCCGGTCGTGGCGATGGCCGTCGTCAACACGGTCGCGCTCGGCACGCTGCTGCAACAACTCGTCGTGCTGTGCGTCGCGCTGTTCGTGGCGCTCGCCCTCGCCGGGCTGTTGCAGTTCCTGCAAACGGTGACCGTCGAGTACCTCCAGCGGCGCGTCTTCGTGCGCGTCGCCGCCGACCTGGCGTACCGCCTGCCGCGCGTCGATGTGCGGGCCTTCGACCGGCAGAGCGGGCCGGAACTCGTCAACCGCTTCTTCGACGTGTTGACCGTGCAGAAGTCCGGGGCGACCCTGCTGCTCGACGGCGTCACGATCGCCCTGCAAGTCGCGCTCGGCTTGCTCTTGCTGGGCTTCTACCACGTCTACCTGCTCGGCTTCGACTTGATCTTGCTGCTGGCGCTCGTCGCGCTGTTCACGGTGCTGGGCCGCGGGGCGGTGAGGTCGGCGGTGCGCGAGTCGATTGCGAAGTACCTCGTCGCCGGGTGGATGGAGGAAGTCGCCCGGCACCCCGTGGCGTTCAAAGCGGCCGGCGGCTCGGAACTCGCGCGCGCCAAGACCGACGCCCTGTGCCGCGAGTATTTGCTGGCCCGCACCGACCACTTCCGCGTGCTCGCCCGGCAACTCGGCTTCGCGCTGTTCCTGCAAGCCGCGGCCAACGTCGCCCTGCTCGGCGTCGGCGGCATCCTCGTGATCCGCGGCGAGTTGACCCTCGGCGAACTCGTCGCCGCGGAGATCGTCGTCACGCTCGTCGTGGCCACGTTCACCAAGCTCGGCAAGCAACTCGAAGCCTACTACGACCTGCTCGCGGCCGTCGATAAGCTCGGCTACCTGATCGACCTGCCGCTCGAACGCCTCGGTGGCGGCGACCCGACCCCCGCCCCCGGCGGGGCGGCGCTCGCGGTCCACGGCGTCTCCTTCGGCTACGACGGCAGCCGCCGCGACGCCCTCACTGACTTCTCGCTGCGCCTGGAGCCGGGCGAGCGGGTCGCGCTCGTCGGGCCGAACGGGGCCGGCAAGAGTACCCTCGTCGAACTGCTGTACGGCCTGCGGGCACCGGCGCGCGGCTGGGTCGAACTCGACGGGGCCGACCTGCGCACGTTGAAGCTCGACGCCGTGCGGGCGACGGTCGCCGTGGTCAAGGGCGTCGAGGTCGTCGAGGGGACGGTCCACGACAACCTTGTCATGGGCCGGGCCGGCGTGACGGTCGCGGAGCTTCACGCGGCGTTGCGCCTCGTCGGCCTGCTCGACGCGGTGACGCAGTTGCCGCAGGGCTTCGACACGCGGCTCGGGCCGGGCGGGGCACCGCTGTCGCTGGGCCAGGCGAACCGGCTGATG
The DNA here is from genome assembly GCA_025352585.1 of Fimbriiglobus sp. GTDB lineage: Bacteria > Planctomycetota > Planctomycetia > Gemmatales > Gemmataceae > Fimbriiglobus. Next base: position 8,125 of record JANXTD010000387.1, on the reverse strand, counting down.
GTCGCCCGCGCGGTGCTGGGCCGGCCACGCCTCTTGATCCTCGACGAGTCGGTGGACAGCATGGACGTCGAGACCCGCGCGACCGTCCTGCCCGCGTTACTCGGCCCCGACGCCGGCTGGACGCTGCTGGTCGTAACCCACTCCGACGAGGTCGCCCGGCTGTGCGGCCGCGTGGTACGCTTCGACCGCCCCCGCGCTGAGGGACCCGACGATGCACGACACTGATGCCGCGATGACACTCGCGGAAACCCCGCGCGCGGTGCATCGCTTCGCCTGGGTTCTGGCGCTGCTGTTCGCCGCGCTGGTCCCGGTGCTGATGCTCGCGCCGTGGACGCAGACGGTCCACGGCACCGGCCGGGCCGTGGCGTTCGACCCGGTGCAGCGGCCGCAGCCCGTCGTCTCGCCGATCCAGGGCCGCGTCCTCAAGTGGCACGTCAAGGAGGGCGACCGCGTCAAGCCGGGCGACCGCCTCGTCGATCTCGTCGATAACGACCCGCGGCGTCTGGAGATGCTGCGCGAGCAGCGCCTGCTCGCCGACCAGCGGCGGACGCTGGCGCGGTCGAGCGTCGAGGAGCACGAGAGCCGGCTGCTGTTCGTGCGGGCCGAGGCCCCGCTGCGAGTCGCCCAGGCGAAGGCCCGCACCGAGGCGACCGAAGCCGCCGTGCCGCGGGCGAAGCAGGCGCTACTGCGTGCCAGGGCCGACGAGCTGCGCGAGGGGCAGTCGTACCGCCGGCAGGAGGAGATTTACAAGACGCCCGTCGCGGGGTTGGCGGAGGGCGGGGCGCTCTCGAAGGACCAGTTGGAGCAGGCCGCCCGCCTCTGGACGAACGCCAAGGAGATGGTGCCGCTCGTGCAGGCCGAGGTGACCGTGGCCGAGAAGCAAAGCGCCGCCGCGCTCGAGGAGTTCAAGGCGGTCGGCCAGCAGACGCAGGCGATGGTCAAGACCGAGGAGTTGGTGCTGATCGCCCGCAAGGCCGACGAGAAGGCGACCGACCAGCAGTACCTCACGATCGACAGCGAGGTGAAGCGGCAGGAGAACCAGTTCGTCGCCGCGCCGACGGCCGGGACGATCTTCCGCGTGCTGGCCAACGCCGAGGCCGGGGGGCAACTCGTGAGCGCCGGCCAGCAACTCGCCGTGCTCGTCCCGGACGTGGCCCCGACGACCTTGACCGCCACGGACACCCCCGGTATCGTCGCCGAGGTGCTGATCGACGGCAACGACTTGCCCCTGGTTCGCAAGGGGGACCGGGCGATCGTGCAGTTCGAGGGCTGGGCGGCGGTGCAGTTCGCCGCGTACCCCGAGGCCGCCGCCGGCACCTTCGAGGGCCGCGTCTACCTCGTGGACCCGACCTCCGACGGCCAGGGCCGCTTCCGCGTGCTGGTCGAGCCGGCCCCCGGAGCGGACTGGCCGGGCGACGAGTTCTTACGCCAGGGGGTCCGCGCGCAGGGCTGGGTGCTGGTCAAGGAAGTCCGCCTCGGCTACGAGTTGTGGCGACTGCTGAACGGCTTCCCGCCGGCGCGCGAGGTTAAGGAGAAGGAGTCTCGGCAGATTTTGGGCGTAGGCCCGGTCGAGAAGAAGTGACCGGGGAGTTCACGGATGAGCCGCCGACGGACCCGAACCGCGTGGACGTTGGCGCTACTGAGCGCGACCGGGTGCGCGTCGCAGCGTGGCCCGCTGCCGCCCGACGCCTTCGTCCGCGCCCCGCTCGCCGTGCCGCAACTCAACCCCGCCCCGCCGGCCGCCGAACTGCCCGCGCCGCCGGTCGTCGCCGCCCGCGCCGCGACGGGGTCGCTCAGCTTGCGCGACGTGCTGACCAGCGTCGAGGAGCACTTCCCGCTGCTGTACGCCGTCGAGCAAGAGCGGGCCATCGCCGCCGGGCAACGCCTCTCGGCCGAGGGCCAGTTCGACACGGTGTTGCGCGCCCGCGCTTCGGAGCAAGCCGGCACGTTTTCCAACGGCCGCGTCGATGTCGGCGTCGAGACGCCGCTGACCGAGGGCGGCGTCACGACTTTCGCCGGCTGGCGTCTCGGCGGCGGCAACTTCCCCATCTACTACGGCGACCGCAAGACGGCCGACGGCGGCGAGTTCCGCGCCGGCGTCACCGTGCCGCTGCTGCAGAACCGCGACACCGACCCGCGGCGGGCGCGACTGCGGGCGGCGCAGATTACGGAGCAACTCGCCGACCCGGCCGTCCGCCGCGCCCGGCTCGACTTCCAGCGCAACGCGGCGCAGACGTACTGGGTGTGGCAGGCGGCCGGGGCGCAGTACCGTGTCGCCGCCGAACTCGCCGAGCTGGCCACTAAGCGCCAGGAGGTCATCGACGTGCGGCAGAAGGGCGGGCTAATCTCGGCCTCCGCCCCGGCGCTGAACCGCCGCCTCGTCGCCAGCCGGCAGGAGGCCCAACTGGCGGCCGAGCGTCAGGTGCAGCAGGCGGCGTTGCGGCTGTCGCTGTTCTGGCGCGGCCCCGAGGGCGACCCGATCGTGCCGCCGGCCGACACGCTGCTCGCAGACTTCCTCGCCCTGGAGCCGACGCCGCCCGACCCGACGCGGCTGCAAGCCGACGTGACCGAAGCCCTCGCCCGCCGGCCCGAACTCGCCCGCTTCCAACTCGAAAAGGAGCGGCGGGCGGTCGAGTTGAAGCTGGCGACGAACCAGGAGTTGCCGACGCTCAACGTCTTCGCCGGGGTGAGCCAGGACGCGGGGTTCGCCAAGAAGACGTTCACCGGCGACGGCCCGTTCACAACCGACCGCACGGCCGCGGAGGCCGGGGCGAGCTTCGAGGTGCCGCTGCCGCGCCGCGACGCCCGCGGCCGGGTCCGCGCCGCCCAGGCCCAGCTCGCCCAACTCCTCGGCCAGGAGCGCTTCGCCCGCGACGAAATCGTCACGCAGGTGCAGGACGCCGTGTCCGAACTGACGCTGACCTACGCCCGCCTCGGCCGCGCCCGCGCGGAGCAGGTCGAGGCGAACAAAGTGCTCGCCATCGAGGCGGTGAACTTCGCCAAGCAGCAGACGAGCCTCTTCGAGTTGAACCTGCAAGAGGTCGCCGCCGCCGAGGCGCGCGTGCGGGTGGTGGCGTCGCTGGGCCAGTACCTCGCCGCGGTGGCGAACTACCAGGCCGTCCTGGGCCTCGACGCGACGCAGGCCGCCGAGTACGGCTCCGCCGCAGGCGCTACAGCCCCGTCACCTCGAACATCAACATCATCCGGTCGTCGTTGTACGTCTTGCCCTGAGTGTTGTTCAAGAACGCGCACGTCGAGTCGCTGCACGCGTGCGAGAAGTCGACGAAGACGCGCAGTTGCTTGACCGCGTCCCGGCTGCGCACGCGGGCGATGTCGAGTTCGACCGCGAGGCGCGGCTGCCACTCCTTCGTCACCGCCGAGACCTGCCGGAGGTTCGGCACGACCGGGTGGACTCGGCGCAGCAAGTCGACGAAGTGCGTCGAGATGCCAACCTTCAGCAGGAACGGGAGGACTTCGTCCTGCCAAAGCAGCTCGTCGATGACGTGCCCCGGCGCGTTGGCGTTGTAGTTGCCCAGCCGGATGCCGATGTTGTCGAGGTGGACGTTGCAGAAGTCCTTCGCCACGGCGCAGTGCAGGCTCGGCTCGGAGTTCTCCCGATACCCTTCCCCGTTCGTCGCCATCGCCGCGACGCTGCCCACCGACGGCAGGATGCCCAAAATCCGCTCGCGCTTGTCGTTCTGAAAGCCCCCGAGCCGCAGGGCCTCGGCCCACTTGTCAGCATCGACCGCCACGAAGTCGAAGCCGTCGCTGATCGTCGAGTTCACCTTGAGGACCGACTTCACGTGCTTGCGAAGGTCGATGTGGTGCAGGTTGTAGAATCGCGCCGAGATCATCCGCCACATCGGACTCATCAACTTCCACGCCTCCTGCTCGGCCACGTCCTCCGCGTGGAACGTCCGCATCTGCTCGGTGATTTCGGTCGGGTCCAAGTTTGGCACGCTGTACTCCTGGCGGGTCATTCGTCCTCGGGCGATATCGTGAAACTATCCCAGGCTTGGACGCCGTCAAGTGCCCGACTCCGACCTCGCCTTGCGGGGCCGCACCGTTCGGGGTATCCCCGCCGGACTTCCCCGAGGTCCGCCATGCGCCGCACCGGTTACTCCCAGGCACCGCGACTCTTCGCCGTCGCCGCGGCGCTGCTCGCGGCCGGCTGCTTCGGCGCGACGCGGCACATGATCGCCCCGCCGTCGCCGGTCGTCGCCGGGATCGCGCCGGGCGACATCGCCGACGTGGCCGCCGAGGCCGACTCGCTGCAACTCGTCGATCCGGCCACGCTCTTCCGCGTCGCCGAGCAGATCCGCACCGAGCACCGCCCGCTCAACCCGCCGCCCAAGCGCACCGTGCTGGCGCTCTCCGGTGGCGGGGCGTACGGGGCGTTCTCCGCCGGTGTGCTCGTCGGCTGGACGGCGTCGGGGCAGCGGCCGCAGTTCGACACCGTCACCGGCATCAGCACGGGGGCCATCATCGCCCCGCTCGCCTTCCTCGGCCCGGCCTACGACCCGCAGTTGCGCGACATCTACACCCAGGTCAAGCAGGACGAGCTGTACATCGTCCGCAAGAGCCTGCGCACCCTGTTCGCCGAGTCGCTGGCCGACAACACGCCGCTGGTGCAGAAGCTCGAAGCCACGATCACGCCGGCACTCCTGGCCGCGGTCGCCGCGGAGCACGCCAAGGGCCGGCGGCTCTACGTCGGTACGACGGAACTCGACGGCCGCCGGCAGGTCGTCTGGGACCTGGGCGCGATCGCCTCACGGGGCACCCCGGCCGACCTCACGCTCTTCCGCAGCGCGGTGCTGGCGTCGGCGGCGATCCCCGGCTTCTTCCCGCCGGTGCGTATCCCCGTCACCATCGACGGCGGCGTCTACGAGGAGCGGCACGTCGACGGCGGCGTCACCGCGTCGCTGTTCTTCCGCCCGCCGTGGATCGCCCCGGAGCGCCGCGCCGACACGTCGTTCTCGTCGCTGCACGGCACCGACCTGTACATGATCGTCGCCGGCAAGCTCTACTCCGACCCGGAGCCGGTCAAGCCGCGGGCGCTGGCGATTGCCGCGGCCGGCGTCTCGACGCTGCTCTACTCCGGCTGCCGCGGCGACCTGATGCGGCTGTACACGGCGTGCGTGCTGACGGGGATGAACTACCACCTCGTGGCGATCCCGGCCGAGGTGCCGATCACGATCGCGAGCACCGACTTCGACCCGGTGCAGATGCGCAAGCTCTTCGACGTGGGGCTGACCACGATCGCCTCGACGCCGTGCTGGCGCTCGACGCCGCCGGGGCTGGAGCGCGGCGAGGGGGTGTCGCTGAGGGCCGGGACGAGCCTGACGCGCACCGGCTCCGAGCCGGTGACGGCCAAGGTGCCGCAAGTCCACGTCGGGCCGCTGATTTACCGCCCGCAGGCCGACCGGGCGACGCCGGCCGGGCCTGGGGCGATCGAGAAGTGACGACTACTTCGCCTTGGCCGCGCCCATCAGGAAGAACGGCGTCAGCCGGATCGTGAACCGCATGCTGAGGGCGTCGCCGCCCTCGACGGCCACGGACATCGCGGTCGTCTGCTTGTCCTCCTTGTCGAACATCGCCGCCGAGTCCTCCGGCAGCGGCTGGCCGCTCAGTTCGATCAGGCCCATCATCCGCTTGCCGTTGGTGACGACCTTCAAGACCGGGGTCGCGGCCGGCTCCGCGGCGAGCGCCGCCTTCAACTGCGCCACGGCGTCCGACGCCAGCGACACGTAAATCCCCTTGGGGGCGAATGCGATCGCGACGGTCGCCTTGTCGCCGAGGATCTTCTGGCCGTCCGGCGGGACGAAGCCGCCGATGTTCAGCGTGTGGATGCTGACCTCGCCGACCTTGACGAAACCCTTGACGCCGTCCGGCAGGCCCTTGAGCGCCGCCTTGAACTCCTTCTCGATCGCCGACGGGTCCTCGAACGAGACGCCCAGGTTGACGCCGTACACGTCGTCCTTGTTGGGGCCGTTGACCGCGAACGCCAGGTCGAAGTTGCCCGAATCGACGGTGCGCAGCAGGCCGGCGAAGGCCGCGTCGGCGATCGCCTTGGCCGGCTCGGGGATCTTGTCCTCCTGCGACTTCTTGCCCTCCGTCAGGCCCGCCGCGACCAGCTTGCGGATCTCCGGCGTGAACAGCGGCAACTTCGTCGCGAAGCCGAACACCGTGTCCGCCGCGAGCATCGAGGCGAAGCGGTTCGTCGTCGGCTTGCGGCCGGCGATCTCCTTGGCCAGTGCGGTGCCCGGCAGCGCTTTGATGACGGTGTCGAAGGTCAGGTCGTAGCTCTTGGGGTCGAGCGTCACGCGCACGTCCGACACGTCCGCCTCCTTGGCGACCTGCTCGCTCATGCGCATCGACAGCTTCATGACCGCGGCGTACGCCTCCTTCAACTGCTCCGGCACCGGCAGGCCGTCGATCATCTCCTGGGCCTTCTTGACTTGCTCCTTGTTCTTCTCGGCCGCGTCCTTGGGCACGCGCTGGGCGTAGGTCCGCACGGCGAGCAAGGCGGTTTCGCCGGGGAAGGCGACCTTCTCGGGCGCGACCAGCTTGGCGACGGCCATCTCGGCGTCTTCGACGTTCACGCCGAGGTAGGCGTTCGTGCCGACGAAGCGCAGCCGAATCGGCTTGTCGGCCCCGTTGACGCCCTCGGGCATCTCGACCGCGTACAACCCCTTGGCGTCCTTGACCTCTTCGAGGTCGATCTCGGCCCGCTTGAGCAGGTCGCGGAATTCCTTCTCGGTCGTGACCGGCAGGATGACCACGCCGCCCATGTTGTCGGCGTCGGTCGCGTTGACGAGGTAGCCCAGCAGCGGCCGCGTCAGGTCGAGGCCCGACAGGCCCTTCTCGCCGAGCTTGTCGGTGATGCCGGCGTTGACCTTCTCGAGCGCGTCCTTGCCGCCGAACTTCTCGGCGATGACGCGCACGTCGGAGAGGGTCTTGCCCACCGGCTGCATCTGGGCCACGATCGCCGGCTCGGCCGCGCGCAGGCTCGGCGTCAGCCCGAGGCCCGCCAGCGCGGCGACGACCGCGCCCGCCAGTACCGTTCGCATCTTCATCGCACGCCATCCTTAACAACGGGGGAGTAAGCTCGACAACGCTCATCAGTCTAGGGGAACCGCCGCGCCGGTGCCACGGGCGTGGGGCGAATCATACCCTAACCCCCGGTGGCGACCGGCGGGCGCGAGGGCGGCGGCGTGAGTGAAGCGATGCACGGGCGGGCGGCCGATTTCTTCCGCGGCCTCCAGGACACGATTTGCGCCGCCCTCGAAGCGGCCGACGGCGGCGCGCGCTTCCGCGAGGACGCCTGGACGCGGCCCGGCGGCGGCGGCGGCCGCAGTCGCGTGCTGGAGGAGGGCGGCGTCTTCGAGAAAGCCGGCGTCAACTTCTCCGAGGTGTTCGGCGAATTCTCGCCCGAGTTCGCCAGGCAGATGCCCGGCGACGGCCTCGCCTTCACCGCCACCGGCATCAGCCTCGTGTTGCACCCGCGCAGCCCGCTGGTGCCGACCGTCCACATGAACTTCCGCATGCTGACGCACGGCTCCGCGGCTTGGTTCGGCGGCGGGGCCGACCTGACGCCGTACTACCCCTACGAGGAGGACGTGGTCGGGTTCCACCGCACCTGGCGGGCGGTCTGCCGGCGGCACGCCCCCGCGGCGGACCACGCCGCGATGAAGGCCGAGTGCGACGCGTACTTCTACCTGAAGCACCGCCACGAGGCCCGCGGCGTGGGGGGCATCTTCTTCGACCACTTCGGCACCGGCGACCTCGACAACGCGTTCGACTTCGTGCAGGACGCGGGGGCGCAATTCCTGCCGAGTTACCTGCCGATCGTGGAGCGCCGCAAGGGGCTGGCGTTCACGCCGGGGCAGCGCCACTTCCAGGAGTACCGCCGCGGCCGCTACGTCGAGTACAACCTGATCTGGGACCGCGGCACGCTGTTCGGCCTCAAGACCGACGGCCGCGTCGAGAGTATTTTGATGAGCCTGCCGCCGGTGGTGCGTTACGTCTACGACTACCGCCCCGCGCCCGGCAGCCGCGAGGCCGAGCTGACCGACTACTGGCTGAAGCCCCAAGCGTGGGCCGAACGCGGCGAGTAGCGGCCCGC
>JANXTD010000355.1 GCA_025352585.1 Fimbriiglobus sp. | reverse complement strand
CGACTGGAGGTCCCAAAACCCTCCAGTCGCTGACGCTCTTGGCTCGCCGCAGCACAAGCCCTCCAGTCGCTGACGCTTTTGGCTCACCGCAGCGTAAGCCCTCCAGTCGCTGACGCTTTTGGCTCGCCTCAATCCCTTCTGCGATACCCCACACCCGACACCCGACACCCGATCGACGACACCCACCCCGGAGAACCCATGCCCGCCCAACTCGCCGCCCTGCCCAACGGCATCGTCAGCGGCACCCACCCCGCCGCCCGCACCCTCACCGTCGATGGCCGGCGAATGCGGCTGCGAAGTGTCATCACGACCATCGACGCCGACCGGGCGGGGGATGTCGTCGTACCGACCGGGCTGAAGAACTCGGAGGAGTACCTGCTGAACCCGGTGGTGCTGTGGGCGCACAACCGCACGCAGTTCCCGCCCATCGGGGCCTGCGAGTGGCTCGACGTGCAGCCGTCGCGGGTCGTCGCCGAGACGCGCTTCGCCCAAAACGTGCGGTTCGCCGAGGACGTGTTCCGCCTGTACGAGCAGGGGATTCTGCGCGGCTGGTCGATCGGCTTCGCCCCGCGGCGGACCCGCCGCATCGACCTGCCGACCGGCCGCGTCGGGCTGCGGGTCGAGGACTGGGAGCTGCACGAGTACAGCGCGGTGCCGATCCCCGAGAACCCCGGTGCCCTGACGGTCGCGCTACAGAAGGGGCTGGTCCGCGACCCGGCGTTGCGCGACTGGTTGTCGCAAGTGCCGGACGACCGCGGCGGGCTGTTCGTGCCGGTCGGCGACGTGCTCGGGGCGCTCGGCCGGCCGGCGGTTTGAAGTCGAAGTGTGACGTTTCGCGTTCTCCCATCAGGAGTGCTGACCCATGACGACGGCGACGACGACGGAGCAGTTCCAGAGCCGCGACGAGATCGTGCGGTTCATCGAGGAGCAGACGGCGACGGCCGTCGAGAAGTCGATCGAGAAGGCGGCCCCGCCGGTCGGCCGGGTCGAGCGGCGGGTGCCGTGGGTGACGGCCGGGCCGGTCGGCCAGGACTCGGCCGGCTACAGCGTCTTGAAGGCGGCGGCGTTCGCGCTGGGGTACGTCGGGGCCGACCAGGCCAAGGAGGAGATCCAGACGCACCAGCAACTCCGCGACCTGTACGCCGGCTACGGCTTCCAGCCGCACCACGGCTCGCAGTCGTTCCTGGTGCCGCTGTCGAGCGAGTTGCTGCCGGTGTTCGAGCCGCAGGGCCGGCGCTTGCAGGCGGAGTTGCGGCAGAAGATGGCGGCGCAGGCCGGGCGCTTCGACCCCGACGAGGCCGACTGGCTCGGCCGCCGCACCGGCCGCGGCCGCTTCACCCGCAAGGCGATGACCCTGGCCGGCGACTCCGACGGCTTCCAGCAACTGCCGGTGCTCGGCGAGCTGATCGAGTTGCAGCGCAACCTCGAGGCGTTCACGGCGGCCGGGGCGCGGGAGATCGCCCTGCCGCCGCACGGGCGCGTGACCTTCCCCAAGCTGACCGGTAGCTCGACGGCGTACTGGGTCGGCGAGGGCAGCCCCATCACCGACAGCCAGCCGACGACCGGCAACCTCGAGTTGCAGGCCAAGAAGCTCGGGGTCTTGGTGAAACTCAACAACGAGCTGCTGCGGTTCGCCAGCCCGTCGGCGGAGGCGTTAGTGCGGTACGACATGGCCCGCGCGGCGGCGACGAAGGCCGACCTGGCGATGCTCGAGGGGACGGGGCCGCTGCAAATCAAGGGGCTGCTGACCTACGCGGGGCTGCCGCTGCACGTGGCCCGCAACCCGACCGGCACCGGAGACTTCTTCGCCCCGGAGGACGTGGCGCTGATGGAGGCGCGGCTTCCGGACGCGGTGGACGCCCCGACGGCCTGGCTGATGCGCAAGTCGATGCTGGCGGCGCTGTCGAACCGCCGCACGGACGCGGTGAGCGAGGCGGACGGCGCGGGGCCGTTCGTGTTCGCCCCGTACCGCTCGGCCGCGGCCGGCCCCCCGGCGCAGCTCTTCGGCACGCCGGTGGTGCGGTCGTCGCAGGTGAGCGAAACCCGCACCAAGGGGGGTGCCGCGAACCTGACCTACGCCTTGCTGGGGTACTTCCCGGACTGGGTGGTCGCGCGGCTCGGCGTGATGGAGTTCCTGGCGGGCAACCAGGGCGACACGGCGTTGCAGAACGACATGACGTACCTGCGCGGCATCCAGCACATCGACGCCGGCCCGCGCCGGCTGGAGAGCTTCGTCCTGTGCGACCAACTGCGGGTCGCGTGACGGCGAGGGTCTTGTTGGCCCGACGCGCGAGCGAGGGGGGCGAAGGCCGTTGACAACAATGGTAGCCGTTGGCTGAACGGCCCGCG
>JANXTD010000340.1 GCA_025352585.1 Fimbriiglobus sp. | reverse complement strand
TCGCTAATCAGGGTCAGCGGCACGCCGAGGTCGAGCGCCGACGTGACGGTCCACTTGCCGGTGCCCTTCTGCCCGGCCGTGTCGAGGATCAGATCGACCATCGGCTTGCCGGTCTCGGGGTCCACGAAGGCCAGGATGTCGCGGGTGATCTCGATGAGGTAGCTGTCGAGCGCCCCCGTGTTCCACTTGGCGAACACCTTCGACAGCTCCGGGGCGGTCATGCCGAGCAGGCCCGACAGCAGGTGGTAGGCCTCGTTGATGAGCTGGATGTCGCCGTACTCGATGCCGTTGTGGACCATCTTGACGAAGTGCCCGGCCCCCTCCGGCCCGACCCAGTCGCAGCACGGCACCTCGGCGTGGCCGTCCTTGACCTTGGCCGCGATCGCCTGGAAGATCGGCTTGACGGCCGGCCACGCCGCGGGGTCGCCGCCGGGCCTGATCGACGGCCCCTTCAGGGCACCTTCTTCGCCGCCGCTCACACCCGTGCCGACGAAGTGCAGCGACTTGGCGGCGAGGGCTTTCGTGCGGCGGGTCGTGTCGGGGAAGTTCGAGTTGCCGCCGTCGATGATGATGTCGCCGGGCGACAGCAGCGGCACGAGTTGGTCGATGACCGCGTCCACCGGCTTGCCGGCCTGGACCATCAGCATGACTTTGCGCGGCGTCTTGAGCGTGGCGACGAAGTGCGGCAGGTCGTGCGAGCCGACGAGCTTCTTGCCCGCCCCGCGGCCGGCGAGGAACTCATCGACCTTGGCCGTGGTGCGGTTGAACACGCCGACGGTGAAGCCGCGCGACTCCATGTTGAGGATGAGGTTCTCGCCCATGACCGCCAGCCCGATCAGCCCGATATCAGCGGTCGGCGTGACGGCCGGGGCCGCGGGCGCGACCAGCATCTGGACGGGGGTAGTCGGCGTGTCCGTACTCATCGCGTGGCCCTGTGGGGGTGGGTGTCGGGGGGAATTGTAGTTGAAGCGTGCGGCGAGTGAAGGGCGGCAAGTCGCCGCAGCCCCTCCGCGACGCTGACCGCCGGGGCGTAGCCGAGGTCACGCCGCGCGGCGGTGATGTCGTACCAGTGCGACGTGCTCAGCTGCGCCGCCACGAAGCGCGTCAGCGGCGGCTCGTCCGCGCGGCGAGTCAGGCGGTACGCCGCTTCGAGCGTCGCCCCGGCGAGCTTCGCCGCCCACACCGGCACGGTCCGCGTCACCGGCGGCAGGCCGTGAATCGCCAGTACGCGGTTCAGGAAGTCCCACAGCTCGACCGGCTCGCCGTTGGTCACGAAGTACGCCCGGCCCGCGCAGGCCGCACCGGGGGCGACCCGGTCGAGCGCGAGCAGGTGCGCGTCGGCGGCGTTCTCGACGTAGGTCACGTCCACGATCACGGGGCGATTGCCGACGCGCCGCAACTTGCCGGCGCGGGCTTTCGCCAGCACGCGGGGGATCAGGTGCGGGTCGCCAGGCCCCCAGATCAGGTGCGGCCGCAACGCCACCGTCGAGAGCTTCGGGCCGTTCGCGGCAAGGACGGCCCGCTCCGCGACCGCCTTCGTCGCGGGGTACGGGGCGTCGAAGTGCGCGGGGTAGGGGGCCGCCTCGGTGACGCCGTCAAGCGACGCCCCGCCGTGGACCACACTCGGTGTGCTGGTGTAAACGAGCCGCGGCACCCCGGCGCGGCGGCACGCCTCGATGACACTCCGCGTGCCCAACACGTTGACGCGGTGGAACTCCGCGAACGGCCCCCAGACCCCGGCCTTCGCCGCGACGTGGACCACGGCGTCACAGCCCTCGGCGGCGCGGGCGACGGCAGCCGTGTCGGTCAGGTCGGCGGCGACGTGGGCCACGCCCAGACTGGCGTGCCAGTCGGTCGCCGTCCGGCTCAGTGCGGCGACGGAATCGCCACGGCCTGCCAGTTTGCGGACGATCGCCCCACCGAGAAAGCCGCCGCCGCCGGTGACGAGCACTCTCACGCCGGGCCGCCGTTCCAGGTGGGGCCGAGGACTTTGTCCGCCCAGGCGGCGAGATACTCGCGGAAGATTTTGGAGTTGTGCCGCACATCCACCGGGAACAGGCCGTGCTCCAGGAACGTCGAGATCGACTCCGTGTGGGGGAAGTCGATGGCCCGCGCGGCCAGCTCGTCTTCGACCACCACGCCACGCTTCAGGGCGCCACTCTGCAAGTCCAACTCGAAGCACAACACCGGGTGCGTGACCCCGCCACGCTTGACCCCGACCAAGGCGGTGCGCAAGACGCCGGGCACCTCGTTGAACACCGGCTCGACCATGTCCGTCAACAGCGTCGCCGTGCGGGTGACGACGCGGTGCGACTTGCGGCCGCAGAACCAGAGGCGGCCGGTCTCGTCGAGGTAGCCCACGTCGCCCATGCGGTGCAAGACTTCACCGGTCGCGGGGTCGGTGATCTTCGCCAATGCCGTCGCGGCGGGGTTGCGGAAATACTCGCGCGTCACGACCGGGCCACGCACGACGAACTCGCCGACGACCCCCACCGGCAGCGCCAGCGCGTCGCTCCAGGTCGGGATGGCGGCGTCGGTGATGGCGATGACCGCGACGCGCACGCCGGGGTGCGGCCGGCCGACGCAGACGCCCTTGCCCTGCCGCGTGAGCGCCGCCGTCTCGCCTAGGATCTCCCGCGTGCCGACGTTCGACACCGGCAGGCACTCGGTCGCGCCGTAGGGGGTAAAGATTTCGACCCCCGGCGGTAGCTTCGACTGCAAGGCTTCGAGGGCGTCGAGCCGCGCCGGGGCACCGGCCGAGATCACGCGGCGCAGCGTCGAGAGCGCGTCAACGCCGCCGGGGTGTTGGCCGAGCCGGCGGACGACGGCGGGGGAGCCGAACAGGTTCGTCACGTGGTACTGCCGCATTTGGGCGAACGCCTTGGCGGGGTCGATCGTCGCCGGGCGGCTAGGGTTCATCCGCGGGATCACGCAGGTCATGCCGAGGGCGGGGCCGAAGAGGGCGAACAGCGGGAAGGTACACAAATCGACCTCGCCCGGCTCGATGCCGTAAAGGTCGCGCAACGCCTCGACCTGGGCCGCGAAGACGCCGTGCGTGTAGTTCACGCCTTTGGCGACACCGGTGCTGCCGCTGGTGAACAGCACCGCCGCCGCGTCCGTCGGGGCGAACTCCGGTAACAGCCACGGGCCGAGCGCCTTGCCCGTGGCGGTGAGCGTTCGCGTCGAGTGGGTGCAGCCGAGACGCCAGCGGCCCACGTTGGCGGTGAGCTTCAGCGAGCGCTTGGCCCAGCCGAACAGCCGGCGAGCGACGTGGGCTTTCGGCACCCCGACGAACGCCGCCGGCTCCGCGTGGGCCAGGCACTTGCCGAGGTTGCGCACGCCCATGCCGGGGTCGATCATCACCGGGATCGCGCCGAGTTGCAGCAGCGCGAACGTCACCGCGAAGAACTCGACCGACGGCGGCACCATCACCGCCACCCGGTCGCCGCGTGCGACCCCGGCGGCGGCGAAGCCGTGCGTCAGGGCGTCGGTCGTGGCGCACAGTTGTGCGAAGGTGACGTGCCGGCGGCGGTCGTGGACGGCGACCTGCGCCGGCGACGTGGCGGCCCGGCGGGCGAGGTGCGCGGCGACGTTCACGGGCGGGGTCACGTTACGTCCGCTTCAAGAAGTCTTCGATCTTGGCGAGCACTTCGTCGGGGGCGTCGTCGAGGAGGTAGTGCCCGCAGTCGGCCCAGGTGTGCGTCTCGGCGTGCGGGAACTTCGCCTGGAAGTCGGCCAGGAAATGCCTGTCGAAGACGAAGTCGCGCAGGCCCCACAGCAGCAGCGTCGGCGTGTCGGCGAACTTCGCCAGCGACGCCGCGGTCTGCGTGACGATGTCCCAACCCGCATCGCGCGGCGAGAGCGGAATCGTCTGCACGAACTTCAACACGCTGAGCCGGTCGGCCGGGGTGTCGTGCGGGTCGAGGTACAGCGCCCGCACCTCCGGCGACAGCGGCTTGCGGGTGACGCACCACTTCGCGGCCAGCCGGCAGAAGGCGTTCTGCTTCAGGATCAGCCACGCGCCGAGGGCGGTGTTGCGGCCCAGCCACAGCGAGTAGGGGAACGGCTTCGACGCGGGCAGGGGGCCGCAGCCGGTGTTCGTGGCGATGATGCGCTTGATCCGGCCGGGGTGCCGCGCGGCGTAGCTCAGCCCGATCATGCCGCCCCAGTCTTGCACCAGCAGCGTGATGTTCTCCGTCACGCCGGCGTGGTCGAGCAGCCGTTCGAGGTCATCGACGCGGCTCTTGAGGCTGAAGTCGTACTGCGCGAGGGTCGGCTTGTCGGAGCGGCCGCAGCCGACGTGGTCGGGGGCAACGCAGCGGTAGCGGTCGCGCAAGGCCAGCACGACGTTGCGGAAGTAGGCGCTCCAGGTCGGGTTGCCGTGGACCATGACGACCGGGTCGCCGTGGCCCTCGTCGAGGTACGACTGCGCGTTGTCGTGGGGCTGGCGGAACGACTTCGGCGTGAAGGGGTAGAGCGCCGTGACCGCCGGCGCGCCCACAGTCGGGAGCGTGGTCACCACTCGACGCCGAGCATGAGGCAGTTCAAGCCGCTGCCGATGCCGAGTAGGCCGACGCGGTCGCCGGGGACGAAGAAGCCGCGTTCCTCGGCGATGGCCGCGGTCATCGGCAGCGACACGGTGCCGATGTTGCCGAGGTGGGCGAAGGTGTTGTAGTCCTTCGACGGGTCGATGCCGAAGCCCTTCAAAATCGCGTCGCGGTGCTTGCTGCCAACCTGGTGGCAAATCACCTTGTCGATCGCCTCCTTGGCCCAGCCGAGTTTCGCGAGGAACGCCGCCCAAGTCTTGGTACCGAGATCGACGCCGAACTTTAGCACCTCACCCGCTTGCGTCTCCATGAACGGCACCATGACGTGCCGCATGCCGTACTCGACGCCCGACTTGACGAGCGTGCCGGCCTGCGTACCGAGCACCTGCTCGAACATCAGCGGCATCTTCTGGTCGAGCAAGTTGCCAACGCCCGTGGGCAGGATCGACCGCACGCCCCAGCGGCACAGGTCGTGGTGCTCCGGCGCGTTCTTGGCCGCGCCGCCGACGAGTTTGCGGCGGCCGTCCGGCGAGTAGTCTTCGCTGGTGACTAGGATGGCGACCGCCCCGGAGCCGCCGGTGAACGTGGCCAGGGCGGAGCGGTACACGTCGTGGGACTTCGAGGTGTTGACGTTGTCGATGGCGGCTTCGTTGATCTCGCGGGCCGACTCGCACGAGACGACCAGCCCGGCGCGCGCCTGGCCCAGTTCGATACGGTTGGCGACCTCGATCACGCCGTTCAGGACACCCAGGCAGGCGTTGCTGAGGTCGTACATGGTGGCGTCGCGGGAGATGCCGAGGTTGGACGCGACCGCGCACGCCGTGGCCGGCTCGTACTGCTCGCGGCAGACCCCGGCGTAGATCAGCACATCGACGTTGGCGGGGTCGAAGTTGGCCTGCTCGA
>JANXTD010000323.1 GCA_025352585.1 Fimbriiglobus sp. | reverse complement strand
CCGGCAGCGACGGCCGCATCGGCGACGGCAAAATCTTCATCCTGCCGCTCGAAGACTGCGTCCGCATCCGCACCGGCGAGCGCGGCCCCGAGGCCATCTGACGCCGACGAAAAAACCGCCGGCGATGTACGCCGGCGGTTTGATGTTGAGCAGCGAGTGTGATTACTTCCAGCGGACGGCGAAGCAGTGGTCGGTCAGCACGATCACCTCGCGGCTTTTGACGCCGTGCGACTCCAGCGAGTCGAGCAGGTCTTCGACTTGGGACAGGTTGGCAAAGGTCGCCACTTGCCAGTCGTGGGCGGGGGCCATCACGGTTTGGACCATCGCCTGGTCGTTGGGGATCGTGTCCGACGACGGGTCGGCCACCGACGGGGCGAACGGGTTGACCGTCGCGGGGTGCAGCAGGTCGCGGTGCGAGACGACGGTCGAGGCCAAGGCCATCGCCAACAGGGCGACCAGAGTCATCAGGGTCACGGGGACGATCAAGGTGATCACGGTGCCTTCTCCTGAAGTCGCGGTCGCGGAAGTGTCCCGAGACAGTGTTGAGGGAATCTAGATCACGTTTCGACCCGGCTAACAGAAAACTCCCAGGAATCTGGTCCCTTCGAGGCCGCGAATCGCGCCGGAAGTTCAATCGTGTGGCTTGGTCTGAATAGCCCGCCGGAAAACCCGCCACTGACGCCGCCGGAGCCACGCAATTTCGCGTGCTAGCCTTCGGCCATGAAACCTCGCACCTTGCTCACGGCCGCCGCGTTGCTCGCCGTGCTGGCCCTGCTCGGCTGGCAGTTCCGCACGCTGCTGCTCGACCCTACCGTCTGGCCGCCGGACGACTACGTCGAGTATTGGGCCGCTGGTCGCCTGCAACTCCACGGCCTCGACCCGTACTCGCCGGAACTGCTGTTGCCTCTCGAACGCGCCGCCGGTCGCCCCACGGAGGAGGCGGTCATGATGTGGAACCCGCCCTGGACGCTCACGTACGTGATGCCGCTCGGGGCGTTGCCCGCGCGTCTGGGGCAGCTCGCCTGGTTCCTGGTGGGGCTTGCGGCGATCCTCGGATCGGTCGCCTTCTTGAAGGCGACTTACGCGACCTCAACAACGGCGGCACGCTTCGGACTCGTGTTAGCAGGATTCGTGCCGATCTATCTGGTCCTCCAGGCGGGGCAGATCGGGCCGCTGATGCTGCTCGGGGCCAGCGGCTTCGCCTACTTCGCCCGCCGCGGCCAGTTCGCGCTCGCCGGCGTGTCGGCCGTGCTGCTCTCGACGAAGCCGCACCTGGCATACCTGCTGTGGGTCGCGATGCTCGCCGACGCGCTGGCCCGCCGGCGCTTCGCCATGCTCGGCGCGGGGGTCGGCGTCGGCCTGGTGACGGCGCTGATTCCGCTGCTGGCCAACCCCGACGTGTACGGCCAGTACGCCGCGGCGCTGCGCGACCACCCGCCGGCGGAGTGGGTGTCGTTGACCCTGGGGACGCTGCTGCGCGTCGCCTTCGGGGCGGAGCTCTTCGGCCTGCAATTCGTGCCGGTCGCACTCGGACTGGCCTGGTTCGCGTGGCACTGGTGGCCGCGCCGCCGGACGTGGGACTGGGCCGCCGAGTTGCCGACGCTGCTGCTGGCGTCGTTCCTCACGTCGCCCTACGGGGCCTGGCACTTCGACCTGGTGTTGCTGCTCGTCGTGGTGCTGCGGCGTGCCGGCAACCCCGCGGCGTTGCGGCTGCGTTGGGCGTACTTCGCGATGTGCGGGGCGATGCTGGCGGTCAGCCAGAGCGGGCTGACGAGTGTGTGGTTCGGCTGGGTCGCCCCGGCGATACTGGCCCTCGACCTGCTGCCGCTCCGCCAAACCGCGACCGTCACGCCCCTCGAACTTCAGGCGGTGCCGGCGTGAAGCGACTGCAACCGGGCCTCATCTTCCTCGGCTTCTGGGCGCTGCTGGTGCTGGGCGGCCGCACCAACTTCTTCCGCGACCCCGGTACGTTTTGGCACACCGTCGTCGGCGAGAAGATCCTGACCGAAGGCTTCGTCGATCGCGACCCGTTCACGTTCACCTTCCGCGACGACTTGTGGGTGCCGTACCAGTGGCTCGGCGAAGTCGTCATGGCGCTGGCGCACCGGCTCAACGGCTTCGACGCGCAGCTGGCCGGGGCGACGGGCCTGCTCGCGGGGCTGTTTACCGTGCTGACGCTGCGGCTGACGCGTACGGGGCTAAACCCCATCGCCGCGCTGATGTTCGCCGGCCTGGTGCTGGGCGCGTCCTCGACGCACTTCCACGTCCGCCCTCACCTGGCCACGATGCTTGGCATGACACTCACGGTGGCGCTGGTCGTCGAGATCGAGGCGGGGCGCAAGCCGTGGTACGCCGTCGCGGCCCTCATCCCCGTCTACCTGATCTGGGTCAACGTCCACGGCGGCGTGTTGGGCGGGCTGACGACCCTGGGCCTCGCCGGCGTCGGCTGGACGCTGTTCCGAGTCGCCGGCAAGCCGTCGCCGCTGCCGGACGCGCGGGCGGTCGCCGGGCTGCTCGGCATCGGCCTGGCGTGCGGCCTCGTCGCCTTCGCGAACCCCTACGGCGTGCGGCTACCGCAGACGTGGCTGCTCATCATGACGATGCCGCACCTGCCGGACATCATCGTCGAGCACGCCCCGACCGACTTCGCCAGCCCCGGCGCGTGGCCGCTCGCCGCGCTGATGGTCGGGTACGTCGTGCTGCTGGCCGGGGTGCCACCGGCGCGGTGGCGGGTGAGCTGGCTGCTGCCGCTGTTCTGGATGGCCCAAGCCTACGGCCGCGCCCGGCACGCCCCGCTGTTCGCCCTGAGCGCGTGCGTGGTCGCCGCCGACCTGTGGCCGCAGACGTGCTGGGCGCGGCTCGTCGAGCGCCGGCGGCCGGACTTCTACGTCGCCGCATCCCCGGTCGCTTCGAGCTGGCGTGAGCGGCTGGAGGCGCTGGCGTTGCCGGCGTTGACCGTGGCGGTCGTGGTCGCGTTGCAGGCGTCGCACTCGCCGTGGGGCCGGTGGGCGCGGCTCGACCCGACGCTCTGGCCGCTCGAAGCCCTGCCGGCGATGCGGGCACACGAGCCGTCGGCGGGGCAACGCAACCACCTGTTCAACGACTACAGCGACGGGGCTTTCTCGATCTACTTCACGCCGGGTTACGAGGTCTTCGTCGATGACCGCTGCGAACTCTTCGGCGACGCCTGGCTCGTCGAGTTGACCGCGGCGTGCGAGGCCGACCCGCCGACGGTCGCCGCGAAGGTGGCGGAGTGGCAGGCGCGGTACGGCCGCTTCGACTTCGCGCTGACGCGCGTCGGCACCGGCTTCGACAGCTACTTCGCCGCGCGGCCCGCAGAGTGGGAGCCGACCTTCCGCGGCGAGATGAGCCGATTCTACCGGCGGGCGAAGGATTGACGGCTCCGCCGCAGGCGAGTTTTGTTCGGCTTTTGTTAGCCGGACGCGCGAGCGACGGGAGCAAGTCCGCAGGGACAATGCTGATGGGTGGTGACGGCTTTGTCCTTCCCCGAAAACATTGTCGCCACGGGTTTGCTCCCGTCGCTTGCGCGTCCGGCTGACGAGAGTCGCCTGCGG
>JANXTD010000322.1 GCA_025352585.1 Fimbriiglobus sp. | reverse complement strand
CGACTGGCAGACCCAGCCGCCCGTCTCGGAGTAGCCGTAGACGCGGTCGCCGGCCGGGACGACGCCGCCGTGGTAGGTCTTCAGCGCCCGCCGCGCGTCGCCGCTGGTTTCGTCGATCGCCAGGAGGCGCGTGCCCCACCGGGCGACGCGCAGGATCGTGCAGCCAGCCCCGTAGCCGCACGAGGTGTGAACGCGGTCGCCGAGCACCACAGGGGTGTTAATGACACCCGCGGTCGTGTAGCGGATCGGGTGCGACCACAGGAGCGCCCCGGTCACGGGGTCGAGGCCGACGGCCCGCGGCGGGGCCGTCATCACCACGCCGACGCGGTGTTCGAGGCCGCCGGTGAGTTGCACGTACTGCCGCACGCCGCCCACGGTCGCGACGACGGCCGACGCGTAACTCGCCGCGTCGGTGACGGCTTTGCTGCGCCACACCACCTTGCCCGTCGCGGCGTCGAAGGCGGCGACGGTCCCGCCCGGCCCGCCCGGCGACACGACCACCCGGCCGCCGTCCACCAGTGGCGACTCGGCGTAGCCCCAGTCGAGGTCGAGGAAGTTGCCTCGCATCAGCTTGCCGCCGTGGTCGGCGCGCAGGTCGGTCTTCCAGACGAGCGCCCCCGTCGCCGCCTCGACGCAGGCCAAAACCCCTTGCGCCCCGAGCGCGTAGACCCGGCCGCCGCTCACGGTCGGGGTGCCGCGCGGCCCGTCGCCCCAGGGGTTCTTGAAGAGCGGCCCGAGTGGCGTCCGCCACAGCTCCTGGCCCGTCTCGACCCGCATGGCGCAGACGAATTCGCCGGCCGCGTCGGACCCCAGGGTGTACAGCCGCTCGCCGACGACGGCCGGCCCGGAGTAGCCGGACCCGAGTGTGGTCACCTTCCACGCCAGCGGCGGCCCGGCGGCGGGCCAGTGGGCGAGCAGCCCGGCTTCCGCGGAGACGCCGTCGCGGTTCGGCCCCCGCCACTGCGGCCAGTCGTCGGCGAACGCCGGGACGGACAGACCCGCCACCAGGGCCACAGCTACGGCAAGTCGGCGGAGCATCGCGAACCCTCGGCGACACCGGGAGTGACTGCCGGACAGTTTAACGAATCCCGAAAAGTTTCTCCAGAGATCGCGCCAGATTGTCGGCAATTCCGGTTGCTTAGCCACCGCTACCGCCTAGAGTTAGTCGAGACTAACTTGCCCGCTACGCCTCGGCGAAGGAACGTGCCATGCGCCCCAAAGTCCCCCGCGGGTTCACGCTGATCGAGCTGCTCGTCGTCATCGCGATCATCGCCGTGCTGATCGGCTTACTGTTGCCGGCGGTGCAGAAAGTCCGGGCCTCGGCGGCGCGGCTGAAGTGTCAAAATAACTTGAAGCAACTCGGCCTGGCGCTGCACAACTACGAGGGGTCGGTCGGCCGCTACCCGCCGGCCTACCAGACCAACACGGCGGCCAACGGCAGCGCCTACGGCGTCAGTTACGGCGACCAGTACCGCAACGGCCCGGCCGGGTGGGCGTGGGGGATGTTGCTGCTGCCGCACCTCGAACAGGACAACCTCTTCCGCCAGTTCACCTTGAGCGAGCCGTGCTGGGCACCGGTCAACGCCGCCGCGGCGATGACGAAGGTGCCGGCGTTCCTCTGCCCCGCTGCGACCGGCGGCAGCGACGGCTTCGAGGTGCAGTCGGTCGGGTCCGACGCGCGGCACGGCGTGCCGATCGTGCTCTCGACCGGCGCGAAGGTGACGTTCGGCCACAGCCACTACGTCGCCAACGCCGGCATCCACCAGCCGTGGGGCCGCGACACGGCGTACTGCTACGACTTCGACATCCCCGAGCCGATCCCCGGCCTGACCCAGCCGGCCCGCATCGACGGCCCGTTCTACGCCAACTCGAAGACGACCGTCGCGCGGGTGACCGACGGCCTGTCAAGTACGGTGTTCCTCGGCGAGCACAGCTCGATTTTGAGCCACAAGACGTGGGTCGGCGTGGTGCCCGGCGCGGTGACGCCGCCGCGGCTCGACCTGCGGGCGTGGCCGTCGGAGAACAACGGCGCGGGCTGCCTGGTGGGCGTCCACAGCGGCCCGGACACGCACGACCACCCGCAAGTCATCATCCACGCGCCCAACGACCCCTTCGGCCACACCGACCAGATGTGGGGCGAGCACGGCAACGGCTGCAACGTGATGATGGGGGACGGCTCGGTGCGCTTCGTGACGACGTTCATCCGCCCGAACACCTGGGTCGCCCTCTCGACGCGCGACGGCGGGGAGGTCGTCAATGGCGACGAGTAACGCGGCCGTCCAAAAAGCGGCGTGGGCGGTCCTCGGCGGGGTCGTGCTGCTCGTCGCCTTCGCGGTGCTGCTGAGCCTGCGGACGCCGCCGCAAATGGGGCCGGACGCCGAGGTCTTCGACACGGTGGACGCGCTCTATACGGCCGTGCGCAACCGCGACGAGGTTCGGCTGACGCAGTGCGCGGCGAGACTCGGCGAGTACCGCGCCGCCGGCAAGTTGCCGAAGGCGGCGGCCGACCGGCTCGACGGCGTGATCGCGAAGGCCCGCGCCGGCGACTGGCAGCCGGCCGCGGAACGCCTGTACGACTTCATGTTGGCCCAGCGCCGCGACGGGGCCGAAGCCCCGGCAAAGCCCCCGCCCAAGGGCAAGGCGAAGTGACAACCCCCGCCGGCCCGTTTTACCGCTTGCGTATTGCCCACGCCTCGGCCATGATACGACGATAACCGTGTGGCCGACGACGCGCCCGCGGGCGCGTCGTCCGGAGGAGGGGCGACCCCATGACGACTCTGGTCAAGCCCGAGCACGCGACCGAGACGGCGGCGAGGCTCCCCGAGACTTCGCACTCCGGCGACACGACGGCGGCACTGCCGGAGTCTGCCCCTTCGCCCGACGCCCCGACCTTCGGGCCGCCGGTCGCGCCGGGGGAACTCGGCCGGCTGGGGCACTACCGCGTGCTGAGCGTCCTGGGCCGCGGCGGCATGGGGGCAATCTACCTGGCCACCGACGAGACGCTCGGCCGCGAGGTCGCCTTGAAGGTCATGCTGCCGGAGGCGGCGGCGGTGCCGACGGCGCGCGAGCGCTTCCTGCGCGAGGCCCGCGCCGCGGCGGGGATCGCGCACGACAACGTCGTGGCGATCCACCACGTCGGCGACGAGTCGGGCGTGCCGTACATCGTCATGCCGCTGCTCAAGGGCGAGACGCTGGCCGATCGACTCAAGCGTGACGGCCACTTGACGGCCGCGGAGTCGCTGCGCGTCGGCCGCGAGGTGGCGCTGGGGTTGGCGGCGGCGCACGCGCGGGGGCTGGTCCACCGCGACGTGAAGCCGGCCAACATCTGGCTCGAGGCGGTCACCGGGCGTGTGAAGGTGCTCGACTTCGGGCTGGCCCGGCCGGACGACTCCGATCGCCAACACCTCACGCAGAGCGGGACGGTGATGGGGACGCCGGCGTACATGGCCCCGGAGCAGGCGGCCGGCGACCCCGTCGATCACCGCGCCGACCTGTTCAGCCTCGGCTGCGTGCTGTACGAGGCGAGTACCGGCACGCGGCCCTTCGCCGGGACGACGGTCATGGCGATGCTCACGAAGATCGCCACGCACACCCCGCCGCCGGCCTCGACGATCGCCGACGTGCCGCTGGCGCTGTCGGACCTCATCGCCCGCCTGCTGGCGAAGCAGCCGGCCGGTCGGCCGCAGTCGGCGGCGGGCGTCGCGGAACTGCTGCGGTGCCCCGGCGGCCCGGAGTCGGCGGTGGCGACGACGTTCGCGCCGGCCCCGCCCCGGAAGCCGCGCCGGCGGGCCTGGGTGGCCGCCGGGCTGGCCGGGGCGCTGGCCGCGGCGTTCGCCGGGGCGATCGTCGTGAAGATCAAGCGCGACGACGGCCGCGAGACGACGGTCGAAGTCCCGGACGGGGCGGTGGCCAAGATCGACCCCCAGGGGAACGTCGAGGTGACCCTGGCGAAGGCGGCCGCCCCGACGAAGCCGGTCGCCCCGGCGAAGCCGGCCGGTCCGCCGGTCCGCCGGCTGGCGCGGGTCGTGGACGGCGACTGGAAGGTGGTCGGCAAGGAGTTGATCCAGCGCAGCACGGCGACGGCCCACCTCTGGTTCGGCGACGAGGAGTGGGCCGACTACGACGTGTCGGTCGAGGCCCGCACCGACTCCGGCCGGGAGGGGCCGAGCCTGTACTTCCGGGCCGAGGGCCTGGGCAACTACTACGGCTTGCAGATCGGCGGCTACAACGCCACCTGGCACGAACTCAACAAGCACGCCCGAGGCCACTGGTCCCGCGACGTGGCCCCGACCCCGATGAAGTACGAAGTCGGCCGGTGGTACCGGATGGCCGCCTCGGTGCGCAAGGACCGGCTGAAGTGTACCCTCGACGGGGAGTTGGTCTACGACCACCGCGACGCCGACTACCCGCGCGGCCGGGTCGGCCTGCGGACCTGGGACGCCGCCGCCCGCTTCCGCGACCTCCGCGTGACCGACCCCGCCGGGGCCGTCCTCTGGGAAGGCCCCCCGGACCTGCCGCCCGACCACTGACCGCGTAGGGGCGGCAACCTCCGGCGACACCCCGCCGCGGTGATTGTCAGTGACCGATCCGCGCCCGGCGTGGTAGAATTGACATCCCGCCGCCCCTCACGCACGCCTGGCCCACCGATGCCCGCCCACCGCGCCCTCGCCGGCCTGACCTTCGCCGTACTCCTCGGCGGCACCGCCTCGGCGGACGACGGCGGCGTGGAGTTCTTCGAGGCGAAGATTCGCCCGGCGCTGGTTGAGCACTGCTACGCCTGCCACTCGGCCGCGGCAAAGAAGGCCAAGGGCGGGCTGCGACTCGACACCGTCGCCGGCATTCGCAAGGGCGGCGACTCCGGGCCGGCAGTCGCGGCCAAGGACGCGCCGCACCGGATCCTGTGGGCGGTCGAGTACGGCGACGAGGCGGCGGCGATGCCGCCCAAGGGCAAGCTGCCGGACACCGTCATCCGCGACTTCCGCAAGTGGGCGGCCCTCGGCTCGCCGCTGCCGGCGGACGTTGCCGTGAAGGCCGGTCCGGCGACGGGGGACGCGGCCAAAGACAAAGATTTCTGGGCCTTCCGGCCCGCCGTTGAACAATCCGCCCCGCCGACCTCGCGGCCGCAGTGGGCCACGCGGAACCTCGACCACTTCGTGTTGCGGAAGCTCGACGAGCAGAAGCTGACCCCCGCCCCGGCCGCCGACCGGCGCACGCTGATTCGCCGCGTCTATTTCGACGTGATCGGCCTGCCGCCGACGGCCGAGCAAGTCGAGGTGTTCGCCGCCGACACCCGGCCGGACGCTTACGAACGGCTCGTGGACGGGCTGCTGGCGTCGCCACGCTTCGGCGAGAAGTGGGGCCGGCACTGGCTCGACGTGGCCCGCTACGCCGAGGACCACTCGACGAGCGAATCGACCTGCAAGCCGCCGCGCTTCCCCGAGCGCTACCGCGACTGGGTGATCAACGCGTTCAACGCCGACGTGCCGTACGACGAGTTCGTCCGCCGGCAGTTGGCCGCCGACCACCTCCCCGGACTGCCGCCGGCCGACCTCGCGGCGTTGGGGTTCCTCGGGCTGTCGCCGGTCTACCACAAGGAGCCGAAGCTGTCGCAAGAAGTCGTCGCGGCGATCGTCGCCGACGAGTGGGACGAGCGGCTCGACACGGTCACGCGCGGCTTCCTCGGGCTGACCGTGGCGTGCGCAAGGTGTCACGACCACAAGTTCGACCCGATCCGCACGGAGGACTACTACGCGCTGGCCGGGGTGATGGCGAACACTCAGCTCGCCGAGCGACCTTTGAAGCCCGACGGCGACCGCGACGCCGACGCGATCACGACCGTCCGGGCGCGGCTGCTCGACATGGATCAGCGGGTCGGCTACGCCAAGGAGCAGAAGGCGACGGCGCTCAAGGCCAAGAAGGATGGCACGCCGTTCGACGCCCCGATCAAGACTTACGAGGCGGCGTTGAAGGACTTGAAGACGCAAGAGAAGGCCCTGTATGCCGGGCCGACCGCGCCGGGCGTGCGCGACGCCGGGACGTGGGTCACGGGCGACGGCCCGGCCTGGACCGTCATCGACTACAGGCCGGGCACGATGCGCGACCTGCCGGTGTTCGTCCGCGGCAACTCGGCCCGACCGGGGGCGATCGTCCCGCGGCGGTTCCTGCCGGTGCTCTCGTCGGGCGACCCGAAGCCGTTTACCCGCGGCAGCGGCCGGCTCGAACTGGCCGACGCCATCGTCGGCGACGCCAAAAGTCTGACGGGGCGCGTCTTCGTCAACCGCGTTTGGGGCTGGGTCTTCGGCCGGCCGCTGGTCACGACGCCGAGCAACTTCGGCCGCCTCGGCGACCCGCCGACGCACCCGGAACTGCTCGACGACCTCACCGCGCGGTTCCTCGCCAACCGCTGGTCGGTGAAGTGGCTGGTGCGCGAACTGGTCACCTCCTCGACCTACCGGCAGTCGAGCCGGCACGCCGAGGCGTTCGCCCTGGCCGACCCCGACAACCGCTGGCTCTGGCGTGCCCCCCGCAAGCGGCTCGAGGTCGAGCAGTGGCGCGACGCGATGCTCCAAGTGAGCGGGCAACTCGTCCTCAAGGCCGGC
>JANXTD010000285.1 GCA_025352585.1 Fimbriiglobus sp. | reverse complement strand
CTGCCGAGTAGCGCGATCGGGCCGAGCTTCGCCAGGCGGGCGCGTAACTTCTGTTGGTCAGCCGGGTCGCGCGGCAGGCTGCCGATGCCGCCGAGCTGGATGCCGATGGAGCCGATGTTGGCGAACCCCGTCAGCGCGTACGTCGCCAGGGCGTAGGAGCGCTCCGAAATACCGTTGGCCATGCCCGGCTTGTAGTTGTTCGTCATCTGCTCGAAGGCCAGGAACTCGTTGCCGACCAGCTTGATGCCGAGCAACTCCGCGACCTTGGGCACGTCCGCGGACTCGACGCCCATCAGCACCGCGACCGGGGCGAAGACGTGGCCGAAGATCGACCGCAGCGAGATCCCCCCCAGGCGGGCGTCGAGGTGGACGAGTTGGGCGAGGAAGTAGTCGAACATCACGATCAGGGCCGTGAAGGCGATCAGCATGGCGATGATGTTAATGGCCAGCTTCATCCCCTCGGACGCGCCGGACGCTGCGGCGTCGATGACGTTGGCGTAAGGGGCCTCCTGGGCGGTCTTCAAAGTGCCGCGCGTGGCCGGCTCCTCGGTCTCGGGGATGAGCATTTTCGCCACGTACAGTCCGCACGGGGCCGCCATGACGCTCGTCGCCAGCAGCGCCACCGCCGCCGCGCCCATTTGCAGGTAGATCGCCATGACGCCGCCGGCGATCGTCGCCATGCCGCCGATCATGATGGCGAGCAGTTCGGAGCGCGTCATCTTCGACACGTAGGGCGCGACGATCAGCGGGGCCTCGGTCTGGCCCATGAAGACGTTGGCGACGGCCGAGAGCGTCTCCGCGCCGCTGACCCCGCGGCGGCCCATGAGCAGCACCATCCCCTTGGCCAGCACCCAGACGACGCCCTGCAACACGCGCAGGTGGAACAGCACCGTGAACACGCAGGCGACGAAGACGACCGTCGGCAGGATGATGAGTGCGAGCGGCGGGTGCGGCCAGACGGTGCCGAAGAGCGTGTTGGTCGGCGACTCGGTGAACGACAGGAACTTCTGCACGAAGTTGCCGACCGCGTCGAAGGCGTCGTAGACCGGCTTGACCTTCTGGATGACCAGCGCCAGGCCGACCTGGAGCGCGAGGCCGGTGGCGACGACGCGCCAGTTGATGGCGCGCACATTCGCCGAGAACAGCACGGCGACGAGCAGGAACGCGGCGACGCCGAAGAGCGACTGCACGCGCGGCGACACGTCCCCCGCGGTGAGGTAGGCGGCGGCGGTGAGTGCTGCGATGGCGGCGGCGACGGCGGCGCGCCAGGCGCTTGGGGTGGGGGCGATCATGGGCGTCGGGCCAGCGGCGAGAGAGGGGGATGCGTGTACCATAAGACCTGGCCCGCCGCGCCGCCAACGGGGAACCGCCGTGAACGACCAAACCTTGCTCGACCAGACCTTCCGACGCTGGGACATGCTACTCAACGCCTGGTACGTCTACGCCGCCGCGGCGTTCGCCGTGCTCGCGCTGTTCGCCCTGGTGCGGCCGCTGCGCCGGGACCGCCCGGCGCTGCGGCTGTTCCAGGTCGGCTTCGCCTTCTTTGCCTGGACGCACCTGCTGGCGCTGCTGTACATCCTCAAGTCGTGGGCGGCGCTAGCGGCGCAGTTCCGGCGGGGCGTCGATGCCGAGACTTTCACCCGCTTCGAGAACGCCGGCGTCCTCGACGCCCCGGACGCGGTCTGGGTGGTGCCGTTCCACCTGATCGGCGACGCGCTGGTGCTGGGAGGCCTCTGGTGGCTGACGCGGCCCGAGAGTTCGGCTCTCCCCGGCTCCGCCGCCGAGGCGTGACGGCCGACCTCGACCGCGCGGGCCGGCGGCGGCGATCCGGCGAACCGTCGCGGGTTGGCCCCGGAAGCCCCGCCCCTCGACTCCGAACGCCGGCGGTGAAATTTCTTCCCGGCGTGCGACCCCGCCCCCGGCGCAGTTTTTGCGAGTTCACGGAGCCGAAGTATCCGGTATAGTGGTGTGTGCCCGTGGCCCGAGTCCGGCCGTTCGCTGGAGCCGAACCGATGCGGAAGATGAACCTGACCCTGCCGTCGATGCCCTCGATGCCGCACCTGCCGTCGATGCCCTCGATGCCGCACCTGCCGTCGATGCCGACCGCCGCCGAGGCCGCCGCCAAGTCGCGCCAGCTCGTCATGGCCGTGATGCTCGGCACCGGCCTCGCCGCGTCCGGGCGGATGTGCGCCGCCGCGGTCGAGCAGTCGTCGCAGGTCACGCAGGGCTTGCAACCGTCGCTCGACGAGGCGACGATCCGCAGCATCGCCCGCTACTGCAACGTCTGCTGGCGCAACGCCCGCGTCCCCGCCGACGACTGGCCCGACTGCACCCAACAAGTCCTCACGCGCCTCCTGGAACGCCTTGAACCCGACCAGTGGCAACTCGCGCTGGTGAACGACGAGAGCGACACCCGCCGGGAGTTCCTGCGGGCCATCGACACCGTCAAGAAGCGCGCCCAACGCTCGAAGCAGTACAGCGAACTCGCGGCCGACGTGGCCGACCACCGCGCCGACCCGGACGACCGCACCGCCGACCTGCGCGAGCAAGTCAGCCGCGCCGCCGCCGACGTGCTGAGTCCCCGGCAGCAACGCATCGTCGAGCTGTGCGCCGGCGGCTGGAACGTGCCCGAGATCGCCACGGCCCTGAACACGACGCCGGAGCGTGTCAGCGACGAGAAGTACAAGGCGATCCGCAAGTTGCGCACCCACCTCGGCGTGGATGCCTGACCCGGCCTTGCTCGGTCTTCGGGAAGTTTTCCGGGCGGCGATCATCCGCTGAGTGACCCGCGGCATTGCCTCAACGCGACCCGCCAAGCCACCTGTCGATACGGCTACGCTGTGCGGCGAGGATGGCGTGCCGTGGCTACGAAGTCGGGCGGTCACACAGGGTTGTCAGACGTTGGCGTACCCTTTCGGCCCCGACATCCGCCTACTCCCGGCGTCCGCGGCCGATGGCGTAGTACGTGAAGCCGAGGGCGAGCATTGCCGCCTCGTCGTAAATGTTGCGGCCGTCAAAGATCACGGGCGTCTTCAGGAGGCGCTTCATCACCTCGAAGTCCGGGTTGCGGAACTCCGCCCACTCGGTTACGATCGCCAGGCCGTCCGCACCTTCCAAGGCACCGTACGGGCGGTCGCAGTACGTCAACTTGTCACCGTACTGCGCCTTCACGTTGGCCATCGCCTCGCTGTCGTGAACGCGCACGTGGACCCCGGCGGTGAGCAGGGCGTCGATGAGGGTGAGGGCCGGGGCCTCGCGGATGTCGTCGGTGCGCGGCTTGAACGCCAGGCCCCACACCGCGAGCGTTTTGCCGGCCAGGTCGCCGCCGAAGTAGTGCGACACCTTGCGGAAGAGCACCTGCTTTTGGGCCTCGTTCACGTCATCGACCGACTGCATCAGGTGCAACTCCTGGCCGACGGCGCGGCCCATGCCGAGGATCGCGCGGATGTCCTTCGGGAAGCACGAGCCGCCGTAGCCGGGGCCGGGGAAGAGGAACTGGAAGCCGATGCGTTGGTCGTGGCCGATGCCCCGGCGCACGTCGTTGATGTCGGCGTCGAGCTTGTCGCAGAGGTTCGCCATCTCGTTGATGAAGCTGATCTTCGTCGCCAGCATCGCGTTGGCCGCGTACTTGGTCATCTCGCTCGACTCGGGCGACATCACCAGGAAGGGGCGTTCGGTGCGCAGGAACGGCGCGTACAGCCCCTTCAAGACCTCGGCCACAGCGGGGTGGCGCACGCCGACGACGACGCGGTCGGGCTTCATGAAGTCCTCGATCGCCGCGCCTTCCTTGAGGAACTCCGGGTTGCTCGCCGCGTCGAGGTGCGGCCCACCGTGCTCGCACAGCAACGCCTGCACCTTCGCGTTCGTGCCGACGGGGACCGTACTCTTCACCACGACGACGCGCGACCCCGGCCCGCCCGGCGGCACGTCCTTCAAGGCGACGGCGATGGCCTTCGTGACGGCCCAGACCGCCGACAGGTCGGCGTCGCCGGCGTCCGACTGCGGGGTGCCGACGCCGATGAACGTCAGCCGCGCCCCACGCACCGCCGCGGCCAGGTCGGTCGTGAACGACAGCCGGCCCTCCTTGCGGTTCTTCTGCACGAGTTCGGTCAGCCCCGGCTCGTAGATCGGCACGCCGCCGCCGTTGAGCAGTTCGATCTTCGCGGGGTTGTTGTCCACGCAGACGACATCGTTGCCGCTCTCGGCGAAGCAGGTCCCCGTGACGAGGCCGACGTAACCGGTACCGACGACGGCGACCTTCATGCGGGGGAACTCCGGGGGGGCGTGGCGTGAATCCAGTAGTCGAGCGTGTCGCGCAACGTTTGCGCGAAGCCGATGCGCGGCGACCACCCCGTCGCCCGGCGCAACTTCGCCGCGTCGGCCCGCGTCACGGCCGTGTCGGCGGCGCGGCCGTCGTCCGGCTTGCGCGTGACCGTCACGGCTAGGCCGCTGAGCGTCACGAGGGTGTCGAGTACGTCTTGCATGCGCTGGGCGACCCCCGAGCCGGCGTTGTAGACCTCGCCGGGGGTGCCGCGCTCGATGAGCAGGCGGAAGGCGGCGACCACGTCGCGCACGTCGGACAGGTCGCGCCAACTGCTCAGGTCGCCCGTCTGGAGCGTCGGTTCCCGCAGTCCGGCGGCGATCTCGGCGAGTTGCCTCGCGAAGTTGGGCACGGCGTAGTCGGCCGACTGCCGCGGGCCGGTCTGGTTGAACAGCCGCACCCGCACCACCGGCAGCCCCGGCGACCGCGTCACCTGGTAACTCAGCAGGTCGGCGGCGGCCTTACTCGCGGCGTACGGGCTGGCCGGCCGCAGGGGGGCGTTCTCGGTCAAGGCGACGCCCGGCGTCTCGGCGTCGCCGTAGACGAGGCCGGTCGAGACGAAGAGAATTCGCGGCGTGAGGCCCGACCGGGCGACGGCGTCGTACAGCGTCCGCGTGGCGTCGAGGTTGTCGCGCCAGCACAGGTCCGGCTCGCGGAACGACTTGCCGGCGTTGGCGTAACCCGCCAGGTGGAACAGCCATTCGGGGCGGAACTCGCGGACCAGCCGCTCGACGCCGGGGCCGTCGTGCAGGTCGAGCGCGTGCAGCTCGACGCGGCCGGCGAGGTGCGCCCACTCCGGGGGCCAGCTCGCCTTGCGGCTCAGCCCGGCGAGGGCGTGGCCGCCCTCCGCGGCGAGCAACTCGGTGAGGTGCCCGCCGACGAAGCCCGTCACGCCGGTGGTGAGGATGCGCATCGGCTTACTCAGATGCCGCGCGGCTGCTGGTCGGGCGTCGCCGACTTGCTCAGCCGCTCGAGGTCGGCCTCGACCATCATTTTGACGAGTTGCGCGAAGGTCACGTCGGGCTTCCAGCCGAGCTGCTTCCACGCCTTTTCCGGGCTGCCGATGAGCAGATCGACCTCGGCCGGGCGGACGAACGCCGGGTCGATGACGACGTACTTCTTCCAGTCGAGGCCGGCCGCGCTGAAGGCGTGCTCGACGAGGCTCTCGACGGTGTACGTCTCGCCGGTGGCGATCACGTAGTCGTCGGGCGTGTCCTGTTGCAGCATCAGCCACATCGCCCGGACGTAGTCGCCGGCGAAGCCCCAGTCGCGCTTCGAGTCGAGGTTGCCCAGCCGCAGTTCCTTGGCCAGCCCGAGCTTGATGCGGGCCACGCCGTCGGTGACCTTGCGGGTGACGAACTCGCGGCCGCGGCGCGGGCTTTCGTGGTTGAACAGGATGCCGCTGACGCAGTACATGTTGTACGACTCGCGGTAGTTGATCGTGATCCAGTGGCCGTACAGCTTCGCCACGCCGTAGGGGCTGCGCGGGTAGAACGGCGTCGATTCGGTCTGCGGCACGGCCTGGACCTTGCCGTACATCTCGCTCGACGACGCCTGGTAGAAGCGGATCTTGTCCGGCCCCAAGAGCCGGATCGCCTCCAGCACGCGGGTCACGCCCATCGCCGTGAACTCGCCGGTGAGCACCGGCTGCTTCCACGAGGTCGGCACGAAGCTCTGCGCGGCGAGGTTGTAGACCTCGTCGGGGTTCGACGCCTTCATCACGTCGATGATGGAGAGTTGGTCGAGCAGGTCGGCCTGGTGCAGGTGGATTTTGCCGGTCAGGTGCCCGATGCGCTCGAAGCTCTCGGTCGAGGAGCGGCGGACGATGCCGTGGACCTCGTAGCCCTTTTCGAGGAGGAATTCGGCGAGGTAGCTGCCGTCTTGGCCGGTGATGCCGGTGATCAATGCACGCTTCATGAAACAGTCACCTGGGGGGCGCGGACTCCGTTCGTGGCGGTGTTATATCGGCGACCGCGGCCCGTACCAGGCGACTTTTTTCCCGGACCGGCCGGCTACTTCGCCGGCAAGTCGATGGCCACGTCGTTGGGCCCGGCCTCGGTGACGGTCACCGCCTTGCGGCCGACCTCGCGGCCGTGCATCGACGCGGGCGGTGCCCCCTTCTTGGCCGCCGCCGGCGTGCCGCCGAAGGAGCCGAGGTAGACGACGGCGTCGTAGTCGCCGGCCGGGATGCCCTTGCCGTCCGCGCCGTTGACTTTGAAGGTGCCGGCCGCGGGGTCGAGGGTGGCGGGGAACTCCCCGGTGCCCTTCGCCGCGCCGGCCGCCTTGCTCACGAAGATGACCGCGCCGCCGGGGTCGCCGGGGGGCAGGGCGGCCCCGCCGAGTTCGGCGGCGACCGACCACGGCTTGCCGCCCTTCGTGACGGTGCCCTGGACTTTGAACGCCTTGGGGCCGGACGGGGTGTCGCCGCAGCCGGCGAGGGCGAACGCCGCGAGGGCCAGGACCGTACCGACGGACGCGCGGAGGGGCATGTCGAAGTCTCGAAGAGGGAGTGGGGGAGGAGCGGCCCGGCGACGCTCACGCCGCCGGGCCGGGATGGGATGGGGTCGAAATCGGCCCCGGACTCAGTCGGCGGCGATGACTTCGTTGCCGTTGGCGGTGCTGAGGGCCTGGAAGGTGGCGAGGGCGATCGAGTACCGGAAGAACCGGGCCGAGCCGTCGCTCATCACGGCCACGAAGCCGCCGGTGTGCGAGCCGCCGAAAACCTGACCGCCGTCGCCGCTACCGCTGTAGTCGGGCTGCGGGGCGTTGGCCGTCCAGCGGATGGTGTCGTGGTCCCAGCCGGAGGAGTAGCCCTCGTTGTCGTCGCCCTGGAAGCCGCCGATGCCCGCCTTGTTCAGCCGCTTCTCGCCGAAGAGGATCGTGTTGCTGGTGCCGTCCTTGATGCCGACGAGGGTCATCGACCGGTTGGTGTTCGTCTGGTTGTGGACGATGGGCCCCTGCTGGTCCGCCACGTCGCCGTTGCCGTTGACGCCGCCGTTGCCGGCGTAGTCGCACTGGCCGTGGAAGTAGGTGCCGCTCGGCCCGTACCACGCCCCCTGGCTGAACGCCCGCGGGTCGCCCTTCGACGGGCAGAAGTAGCCCTTGACCTTGGCGGCGATGACGCGGCGCTGGCACTCGGCCACGTCCGGGCCGCCGGCCCCGCGCCACAGGGCGTCTTGCTCCAGGTGCGGCAGGATTTGGAACAGCGGGCCGCAGAACTGCGCGGTCCCCGTGAGGGGCGAGCCGGCGGCGGAGTAGCCGGGGGCGCTGGGCCAGCCGTCGCCGCCGTTGGGGAGCACGAGGATGAGGCCGTGGTGGTTGTGCGCCCCCAGGCCGATCTGCTTCAAGTTGTTGGTACACGTCATCCGCGCGGCCGCCTCGCGGACCTTCTGCACGGCCGGCAGCAATAAGCCGATCAGAATAGCAATGATGGCGATGACCACCAGAAGCTCGATGAGCGTGAAGGCACGCCGGGGGAGAGGATACGGACGCATGGAGAGGCTCCTGAAAAAGGTGAGTCGAAGCGTAAATCGGAGAATTGCGACCCCGAGGAGGGAACTCCGGCGGGGTCGTTCGCGTCGACGCCTACAACTCTAATCGATTCTTCAGGACTCCGGCAAGAACAATCCCGTGGGAGTTTTCAGATTCTCGCGGCACGCTGGCGGGCAAGGAGCGTCAGGGTCACGGCCAGCAAGGCCAGGGTTTTCGGGGTCATGTCGCGGCACTCGGGGGGGAGCAAGGGAGACGCCGGCCGAGCGAACGCGGCGACGGTCGGCTGGGCCTGCGGCGACGCCGTCGAGGTGGCCGAAATCGTCGTGCCGGTGCTCGTCATCAGGCGCGTGTCGAAGTACGGCCCCTTGGCTTAGTCCCACGTCAGGTTGTACGCCCACACCTTGCGGTTGAGCAGGTCCGGCGAGCCGCCGTACGGGCCGCAAATCCCGTACTGCTCGGCCACCCCGACGATGTTCGACGTGCCGTCGGTGAGGCGGATCAGGGTGAACCGCGCGTTGCCCTTGGTGATCACGTCGATGTTATCGACGCCGGGGGTGGGGTCGATAGGCGTGCCGGACGGGTCGCGCGGCGAGAGGTACGTCTTGATCTTCTTGGCGCTCGCGCTCGCGCCCGCGCCGGCGGCGCGGCCGGCCATCGTGTTGGGCGGGG
>JANXTD010000275.1 GCA_025352585.1 Fimbriiglobus sp. | reverse complement strand
CCAAGCCCTAATCCCGCCGCCGCACTTCCTCCGCCTTCTCGCGGCGCTCCTTGTTGCGGCGAGCGATGCCGGGGGTGTAGCTCGGCCGCACCGCCGGGGTGTCACTCTCGAAGAGCGCGAACCAGCGCTGCTCGAGCTTCTGCCAGTAGGTCGATTCCTTCGGCATGTTCGGGTACGGCGCGACGACGTTCTTGAGGTCCAGTGGCGTGCCCTGCGGCTGCTGGCCCGCGCCGGGGGCACCGGGGCCGACGACGCCGGGCTGCTGCGTCGCGAGGCCGGTGATCGGCGTGCCGGCCTGCGGGGCCGCCGCCGGCAGCCGCGTCCCGACCGGCTGGAGGACCGGCCGCGCCGCCGGCGTCCCGACCGTCTGCCCCGGCATCGACGCTTGCGCCAGCCCGAAGCCCTGTGTCGCCGCCACGGCCGTGAGTGCCCAGAGTAATCGCCGCATAGCTTGCCCCCGAATCGACGTGTCTGCGGGCGGCATACCGTCGCGGCCGGCGGGTGTCAAGCGGCCAGGTCGCGGTTTAGCCCGCCGTCAGCCGCGCCTTGAGAACCTTGTAGTCGGTCTTGCCGGTGCCCAGGGTCGGCACGCGGTCGAGGCGCTCCACGGCGTCTAGCCGCATCACGCCGCGGAAGCCCTCGGCTTGAAGTAGCGCGTTCGCCTCCGGCAAGTCGATCGCCTCGGTCGTGAACAGCACCACCCGGCGGCCGGCGTCGGTCTCGATCCCCTCGACGGCGACCCGCGGTCCCTGGTCCGTCGGCGGGTACTTCTTGGCGAACGGCTCCTCGAGTTGCGGCAGCGAGATCATCTCGCCGCCGGCCTTCAGGAAGCGCTTCAGCCGGCCGTGGAAGACGACGTAGCCGTCGGCGTCGAGTTCCGCCAGGTCGCCGGTGACGTACCAGCGCCGGCCGTCGAAGTCGCGGAACGGCGGCGGCGTGTCGCCCCCGCCGAGGTAGCCGGGGAAGACGTTCGGCCCGCTGACGTGCAGCATCCCCATCTTGCCGCTCGGCAACGGTTCGTCGGTCTCGAGGTCGCGGATGGCCAGCTTGACGTTCACCAGCGGCTTGCCGATCGTGCCGCGCTTCGGGGCGTGCCGCGGGTTCAGCGACACGACCGGGGCGCACTCGGTGATGCCGTAGCCTTCGAGGATCACGGCGTCGGGGGCGAGCGTCTTGGCCTTGTCAAACATCCAGTCGGGGCAGCGCTCCGCCCCCAGGATGATGACGCGCAGGCTCGCCAACTCGCCCGGCTTGGCCTTCTCGAGCAGGTACGCCAGGAAGGTCGGCGTCGCCGCCAGGATCGTCGTCTGGTAGGCGGCGCACTTGCCGGCCAGCGTCCCGGCGTCGGTCGGGTCGGGGTGGTAGACGACCTTCAAACCAATGAACAGCGGCAGCAGTCCGGTAACCGTGTGGCCGAAGCTGTGGAACAGCGGCAGGAAGACGAGGCCCGAGTTGTGCCGGTCGATCTCGAAGAGCGGGGCCGCGCCCTTCAGGTCTTCGATGACGTTGGCGTGCGTCAGCGGCACCGCCTTCGGGGCCTTCTCCGAGCCGCTCGTGAACAGCACCACCGCCGCGTCGTCCGGCTTGGTGCCGAGTCGCGCCAGCAACCGGCGGACGGTGCGGCCGCGGAGCAGCGTCACGCTCAGCAGCCGCCACATCTTCTCGAACTTCGACACGGTGGCGCGCACGTCTTCGAGGTAGAAGAAGGTCGCGCCGGGGACGGCGATTTGCGTGCGGTCGATGAACTGCCGCGAGGTGACGACCACACTCACGCCGGCGAGCTTGACCGCGTGCTCCATGTTGGCCGGGCCGGTCGTCCAGTTCAGGATCACCGGCAGTTTCCCCGCCAAATGCAGGCCCAGCAGCGACAACACGCCCGCGACGGAGGCCGGCAACATCAGGCCGACCGGCTTGCCGTCGAGCGCGGCGAAGCGGGCGGCCAGCAGCGTCGCGCCGAGCAAGACGCGCTCGTAGGTCAGCGCCCCCGACGTGTCGTCGGCGACGGCGACGTCCTTGGGGTTCAGCAGCACGCGGTTGAGCACCGCCTCGGGGATCGTCGCGCCCAGGAAGTCGATGGCGACCGGGGCGGTGACCGGCGTCGCCCACGCCGCCGGGGCCGGCTTGACCTCGCCGGCCGCGGCCTGCCCCGACGCCAGCGCCCACAGCCCGCCGACGGTCGTCGGCATGGTCCGCGCCGAGAAGCCGAAGCGGCGCTCGACCGCCAGGCCGATGTCCATCGCGTCGAGGCTGTCGATGCCCAACTCCTGGAAGGTCCGCTCGGGCTTCTCGTCGGCGGGGGTCAGCGGCCGCTTGGTCTTCTCGGCGACGATCTCGGCGACCGCCTTGCGCACCGCCTCCGTGACTGTGCTCACGCCGACGATCGGCGCGGCCGGCGGCGGGAAGTCGTGCGTCCGCGGGCCTAAGGCGAAGTGGTACGGCACGAAGGTCGGCGTCTCGGCCGGCACGTCGGCGTTGAACCAGGCGTCGAGCCAGGGGTTGATCGCCTCGCGCGTCGGGGCCGGCCGCGTCCCCGGCGGGAAGGCTTCCAGCGTCATCGTCACCCGGCGGCGCGGCATGAACACGATCAGGTTCGCCAGGAACAGCGCCGCCCCGCGCGTGAGGCTACGAACGAGCCGCGGCTTGACGCCGTCGGCCCAACTGAAGCTGCTGCCCCACAGGCCGCGGCTGCGCACCAGGACCACGGTCGCGTTCGGCACGGCGGTGAGGATGTCCGAGACGCCGCGCGCGCCGCCGAGGCGTTCGCTGCCGTCGCGCGTCAGCCGGCCGGACGGCCATAGGACGACGCTGTCGCCGGCCTTCAGCGCCTCGATGGCCGTGGCGACGGCTTCTTCGGCGCGCCGCCGGCCCTCGACGCTCGCGGCCGTGAGGTCGGGCACTTTGATCGCGTGCAGCAGGTAGCCGAACGGCGCGAGGACGGGGTTCTGGAAGTTGGTCTCGAGCAGCATCGGCCTCATGCGGAAGCGAAGCCAGAGGTGGACTAGCACGTTCGGCGGGTCCGAGTAGCCGACGTGGTTGGGGAGCACGAGGAACGGCCCCGGCCCGCGCGACGACTCGTCGCGGCCGACGACCGTGACGCGGTAGCGCAGGGCCAGCACGAGGCGGCTGAGGGACCACAGGAAGAGGCGTAGCGGTTGGAGCAGCATGTCGGGTATTGTCCACGCCGCCGAACGAGTTGCAAGGGTGCGACCTTCGGAACGGTATTGCCGTTGTCGCCAACCCCCCGGAGAGTCGCGTGAAGTACGTAACAATTGTCGTGCGCAGCCTGTTGGGCCTGATGTTCTTCGTGCTCGGCCTGAACCACTTCCTCAAGTTCTTCGCCCAGCCGATGCCGGAGGGGCTGCCGCCGGACGCGCTGGCCTACACCAAGTTGCTCGGGGACTCGGGCATCATGGACGTGGTCAAGGTGCTCGAACTGGTCGGCGGGCTGCTGCTGCTCGTGGGCAAGTTCGTGCCGCTCGGCCTCACACTCCTGATGCCGGTGATCGTCAACATCCTACTGTACGAAATCTTCCTGGTCCACAAGCCGGGCGTTGCCGTCGCCTTGACCGCGATGGGGGTGTTCCTGATCGTGTCGTACCGCAGCACCTTCGGGCCGTTCTTCACGAAGCCGTAATTCTTTCACGGCGTCGGCGTTACCACCAGGCGCGGGCGGGGTTGATGCTTAAGATGATGTCGAAACTCGGTCCCCCCGGAGCCTTGCCATGTCGGTCCACTTTCTAGCGTCGTGTGCCGCGGCCGCGATTCTCGTCACCGCCGGCGTCCAGGCGGCCGACCCCGCTCCCCCGGCCGCCAAGTCCGAGCCGGCCCCGAACGTTTCGCACACCTACCTCGGCGAGTTGACCGGGACCGTCGTCAAGGTCGGCGACGGCTCGATCACCCTGAGCGTGGCCGAGGTCGTGCCGTCCACGACGGCGCAGAAGACGCCGCGGCCCAGCACGAAGTCCCGCACGCGGGCGGTCACGGCCCCGAAGGTGACGACGAAGCTGGTCGAGGTGACCTACGACCTCGGCGACGCGGTGAGTGTCAAGACGGTCACCGGCAAGCCGATGACGATGGCCGACGTGGCCGTCGGCGGCGTGGCCCGCGTCCACGTCGAGCGGCTGCGCGAGTTGAAGGTCGGCGAGAAGACCGAGCCGCACGTCGTGGTGAAGTCGATCGACATCCCCACGCCGGCCGCCGCCGCGCCGATCCCGGTAATCCCGCCGGTCGCGCCGGCGAAGAAGTAGCGCCCGGTTCCCGGCGAGCGGGGGACGACAGTCCCCCGAGTAGCCCCCACGTCGGGTGAACTTTCCCCGGCCTCGCCACGTCGCAGCCCTACGCCCGCAGTTAGCGCCGCCCGCGCCCCGTCAGAAGCACTCGGCCCCCGGCAGCGCCGCGGCCTGGCGGACCCAACTCGCCACGAGTTCCTCGTCGATCGGTTCGCCCTCGTGGATGTGGAGGTAGCGCACCTCCTTTTGCTTCGACTCGCCGGGCGGCACGGGCGACAGCGCCGCGCCGCGGAGGAAGGCGACCTTGACGTACTTCGTCACGCAGTGAACGGAGAGGAACCAGCCCCAGCCCGCGACGCCGTAGAAGGGCGAGTTCCAGCGCACGGCCTTCCGCACGTCGGGGGCGGCGCGGGCAACGATCGCGTCGAGGCGCTGCCCGACCTCGCGCTTCCAGCCCGGCATGGCGGCGAGGTAGGCCTGCACGGGGGCGTCGCCGTCGGCCTTCGCGACTTGCGGGTTGCCGCCCGCGAGGAGGGTTGGCCCCGCGTCGGCCTGCGCGACAGGCTTCGCCGACTTCTTCAGTGACCCGCCCGCCATCGTGGGCACCCCCGGAACGTGGTGACTTCGCCCCCTCGCCTCGCGGTGATCGGCCCCCTGCCCCCCGCTCACGCCGGTTCGAGGCTCGCGCGCAGGCCCTTCGCGGCGAACTGCTCGACGTACAGTTCCGCCCGCTCGAGGTGCGTTTCGAGTACCGACGCGCGGCCGGCGTGGTGGGCCTGCCACATCCGCGACATCGCCTCGGCCTCGCCGTAGTGGGTCAACTCGCGCAGGGCCGCCGCGACCATGAGCAGGCCTTGCCCGGCGACGCGGTGCAGCACCACGCGGTAGCGCACCAGCGTCGGCAGGCTCTCGGTCGGGCGGGGGTCGTTGTTGTCGGAGTCCCAGGATTCGGGACCGCGGAAGGGGGGCGGCGTCGACATGGCAAGCCTCTGGAGAGGGGGTGCCGATCGGTTCGTCAGGCCTACGCTACGTCTCAAGGCGACGGCAGCAGGCCGACCTATTGTAGCCCCGAACGGGACCGGCGCAACGCGGCAAGGCAACGGTTTGCAAAACCGTCACCCCCGACCCGGACGGTTGTGACGCCCTCACCCCACCTCACCAGGCCTTGCCGACCGCCTTGCCGGCGAGGTCGTAGCCGTCGGCCGCGGTCACCTTCACCTTGACGAAGTCGCCCGGCCGCAGGTTCTTGCCCTTCACGCGGATTAGGCAGTCGATCTCCGGGCTGTCGGCGTAGGTCCGGCCGCGGTAGTGCCCGGCGAACTCGGGGTCGGCCAGGTCGATGACCACCGGCGTCTCGTCGCCGACCATCGACTGGGCGAAGTCGAACGCGACCTGCTGTTGCACCGCCATCAGCTCGTCGCGGCGGGCCAGCTTGACCTCCTCGGGCAGGTGGCCGTCGAGCTTCGCCGCCGGGGTGTTCGGCTCGAACGAGTACGGGAAGACCCCGCAGCGCTCGAAGCGGGCCTCGGTCAGGAAGCGCTTCAACTCGTCGTGCTGCTCCTGGGTTTCGCCGGGGAAGCCGCTGATGAAGGTCGTGCGGATCGCCAGCCCCGACACCCGCTCGCGCAACTTGTCGAGCAGGTCCACGGTTTTGTCGCGATCAACCCGACGGACCATGCGCTTCAGCACGCTGTCGTTGATGTGCTGCAACGGCATGTCGAGGTACGGGATGATGCGGTCCGACGTGGCCAACACCTCGATGAGGTCGTCGCCGAAGTGCTCGGGGTAGGCATACAGGAGGCGAATCCACTGCAAGCCTTCGACCTTGTTCAACTGCGTCAGCAACTCGGCAAGCCGCGGCCGGCCGTACAGGTCGAAGCCGTAATAGGTGGCGTCCTGGGCGACGATGATGAGTTCGCGCACGCCGTCGGCGACGAGTTCGCGGGCCTCGGCGAGAACCTCTTCCATCGGCTTGGTGACGTGCTTGCCGCGCATCTTGGGGATGGCGCAATACGTACAGACGCGGTCGCAACCTTCGCTAATCTTCAAGTAGGCGTAGTGCCGCGGCGTGATCCTTAACCGCGCGGTGTCTTCGAGCGCCCGCACGGGGACCGGCCGGAAGACGCTGCGCTGCTCTTCGATGTGCCGGGTCGCGCGATCGACCGCGGCGCTGATCTCCTCGCGGCCGAAAACGCCGACGATCTGATCGATGCCGGGGACCTCTTCGAGCAACATTTCGCGGTTACGCTCGGCCAGGCAGCCGGCGACGACCACCGAGCCGACGCGGCCGGACGACTTGAGCGCAAGCATCTCGCGGATGACGCCGAGGGATTCGAGTCGGGCCGGCTCGATGAAGCCGCAGGTGTTGACGACGACGACATCGGCCCCGTCGGCCCCCGGCTGGAAGGTGTAGCCGTCCTGGGCGAGTTTGCCGAGCATCCGCTCGCTATCGACGGTGTTCTTGGGGCAGCCGAGGCTAATGAACGCGTACGTCCCCTTGCCGCCGGCCGCGGCGGAGTGCGTCGGGGCGGTGGCGACGAGGGACAGCGAGCGGGCAGCCATGAGGCGCAGTCTCGGGCGCGGGGCGGGGCGGCAACCGAGAATGATAGGGGCCGCACGCCGCGGCACAAGGGGCCGTCGGGGAAGCGAACACTCCGCTGGGATAGCCCCGGCCGCGCGATGAGCGGCGTGGGTAAGGGCAAAACTCCGGGGTTCTCGACCGCCTTGTGCCGCGAATCGCGCTGGGAAATCAGATCTTTGTCCTTCCGCTCGGAATCCTCGAACCTGCGAAATAATGTATCGTCACCTCTCTGTAATACATAGCCATGAGACGGAGGCATAGACTGTCATAAGTCTCAAGCGACTCAATCTAAAAAACTGACTTAAATTGAGCTACGGCAGTTTTGCGCGATACAAAGCACAACATAAGCTATATATTGCGTAGCTAATTGAACTATATAGATAAGAATTCATAAAATACAATATGACGTATAATCCCACTGCGGCTACAGGTTGTAATTTGATTTCATCAAAATACTTGCTGTAAAGCCACGGCAAGTAGCCAAACGGAAAACTGATGATGTCGAACACATGAGATGACCTGGTAGCCAACAATGCTACGGCTCCAAGAAATGCATAAAATATCGCTAACCGCAGTACAACATTCGACGGCCGAACGCCATGTATTTTCGGGCCGATAGTATTCACAATTTACCCCTGACCCGCGACGCTATCACAAATAGGCCAATTAGCAATTGAGACTAATGTTTTACGTTGACAGCGACCCGTAGCGAACTAGGGTTTCTTAGGAAACAATGGTGCAACGTGATAGAGAATGTACTTGCCCGGAACCTCGTCCGCCGTAAACATGTGATCACTCCCGCCTATGTTGCCATCATCGAGAAAAAACTCCGTCCCATCGGACAGTGCGATTCTAACGGCTGCATGGCCAGCACCTAGCCATTCAAAATACTTATTATGCCAACCGGCTGGGCCGACATCAATGTATCCGCGTAGACCATCCGCGATTATTTGGCTCTGCAACTTCCCTGTGCAGTTCAGATATTCGTTTACCCACTTGTCGCAATCGCCAAATGTACCTGTAGAATGCCCCCATTGGAAATGCGATGCTTCTGCCAGTTCGACGACACGCGCTGTGATT
This sequence comes from Fimbriiglobus sp., assembly GCA_025352585.1. Classification (GTDB taxonomy): domain Bacteria; phylum Planctomycetota; class Planctomycetia; order Gemmatales; family Gemmataceae; genus Fimbriiglobus. The sequence goes on along the minus strand of JANXTD010000275.1, from coordinate 1,220 downwards.
TTGTCTTTTTCAGCCTGAGTCCAGTTTTGATTGGCGTTGATAACCGTCCTAATGTGACCATTCCTGTCCTGTATCGCTTGTTGGCGGCGCATGTCCTCTTCGCGCGCCATATTTTCTGCATGCGTTTTCAAGTAAGATCCCACAGCGCCGTGATGGGGTGGCGGTTCGCTAGCCATTAGCGTGATACCCGAACCGACCATGATGTCGTTGGCACCGGGGCCATTCCGGAGATCGACGCTCGCATCGGTGGATTCACCCCCGAACCACACCCCTGGGTTGACCCCCGAATTGGGCACGCCAGGCGTTACCAGGTCCAAGTTGCTGGGGCCAGAGCCGGCAAACAGTCCCACGTCGAACGCCGGCCCGTCGCCAGCCGGTGCTGCCGAATCGACGTAGGCGTCACCGGGCGACGAACTCCCCGACCCCGAACCGCTGCCAAGCGAGTAGGAGTTGTTGCCGGTGCCGGGGTCGCTCAAGAAGCCGCTGCCACTCCCCGAGCCGCTTCCGCCAGGAGTGTACGAGTTGTTGCCGCTGCCGCCGAAGTCGAAAGAGGCGACGCCGGCCGTGCCGGTCACGGAGGCGTTCGCACTGTTCGACCCAGACCCGCTGCCGTAGGCGTCGTTCGGGTAGGAGTCGTTCGCCGAAAGGAAGCCAGGCGCCGAAACTTCGCCACCTGACCCCGAACCTGAGCCGTTGCCGTACGCATTGTTCGGGTACGAGTAGCTACTGGAGCCGTACGCGCTGTTGGGGTAGGAGTCGTTGGCCGACAGGAAGCCGGACGCCGAGGGCGCGCCACCGGACCCGGAGCCGTAGTTGGGGTACGAGTCGGAGCTGGACCAAGAAGGGGCAACGTAGGCGTTGTTTCCGATCGAGTCGGGGTTCGTGAGGGGCAGGACTTCCGACGGGTCCGGCAACACCATAGCCGGGACGATCCGGTCGTCCAAGGACTCCAAGTTCAGGCGAGTCCGGGCGTGGATCATGGTGTGCCCCAGGTGCGGTGTGCCCCTGAGCGGTGTGCCCCTGAGCGGTGTATTGTTTGAAGCTTAGCGGCCCCGCCCGCGGCAGGTCAAGCGGATTCTCCCGCTTTTCCGGGTCGGCTTGCCCCGCCGCTTCGCGCCGCGTAACTTGCCCCTTCCCGCAGAGGCCCGCGCATGGCGACGGAACTGGTGACGCCGGACAACGTGTCGGCCGAGATGCTGCGCGACCTGTACGAGGCGGCG
>JANXTD010000262.1 GCA_025352585.1 Fimbriiglobus sp. | reverse complement strand
CCGAGGGTGGTGCTGACGCGGGACTGCCCCACGACGACGAACGACGTGATGGTGCCCCTCTTGTCCGTCTGGATGGCGTGGACGCCCGGCCCGAGCTCCGCGATCTTCTTGAACGCCTGCGCGGTCTCGTCCGCCTCGTCGCCCTTGACCTTGCCCTTGTCCTGCGCCCCCGCGTAATTGCAGAGTGACAGCGTACCGAAGAGGGCGACTACCATGATTGAGAAACGCATCGTGGCTCCGTGAGAGTTGGAGGGAAAGTCCGGGCGCGGCGTGGGCCAGTGCCCTGCCGTATGTCGGGGCTGATGCGGCGAATCGCCACTACTCAGCCTTGGCGGGTGTGAAAGACACTTCACATCTCGTGTCTTTGAGACTCTTCAACTCGTCTATGGTCAATTTTAGTGTCTGGTGGTAAGTTTGGTGCGCGAACTTGAAATTTGAAATCTGTGACATTGGGTACAACTCTACTGACACTTGGTCTCCGGACTTTCCTGCAACGAAATGGCGACGATTCACTTGCTCACCTACTAGGCCCATTGCGTTGGACTGGCCGCCGGAGCAAACACACCCTAGCCACGGCACGAGTTTATCGCCGCCGTATTCGTTAACCATGTGCGTGGGGTCGAACTCGTCCTCGGCAATTTTGTCCCCTTGGCCGTTAGCAAGCGTCAGCCCGACCTTCATCTTGCCCCTCATCGAAGACACCGCGTCGCCGAAGTTGCTGTCCAGTATGTAGAAATTCCAACGGGACTTCGCGCCTTTGCCATCGACTAGTATTGCCATTGCCCAGCCTTTGGGGTGATGCACGCGATGGTCTTCGTAGAAAAACTTGGGTAAACGGATGCCATACGTCTCGCCGCCATTATAACCTTCCGCCGTCAAAAGTTCCGTATTCTTGTCCAGGCAAATCTTGTCGCAGAGTTGCACGAAGTTGGTCGCGAACGCCTTGTACTTCGCCTCATCGACTTTGACGGTCACGTCGAGTGTCAGCACCGACTTGTCCTCGTCGTAGTCGGCGGCGGTCGGCTTGCGGACTTCGGCGACCAGCACCTTCGGCAACTCCGCGAGTGCCTTCTTGAGCAAAGCCCCCGCGTTCGCCCGCGCCTCCAGCTTGGTCATCGCGGCGGCGGCGATGTCCGCGCCCTCGACCCCCTTGACCGTGACGCGGGCCTCCTTCAACTTGGCGACGACCCCGCGCCGCTCGACGGTGGCCGAGATCTTCACGCGGAACAGCCCCTTGTCTTGCTTGACGCTGATCTGGTCGTACTTGGCGATGAAGCCGGCGCTGTAGGTGAGCACCTTGTCGGTGATGACCTCGTCGTTCTTGACGAGACTCTCGGCGTCGATGACCGCGCCGACGACCTGGCGGACGGCGTTACGGAACGCGTCTTCGAGGGCGTCCTTGGCGGTCGCCCCGACCCCCTCCGCGACGACCTTCGTCGTCTCCGCGTCCTTGGTGTCCTCGACCGCTGAAAGCGTGACGAACGCCGCCAGCAGGGCGACCGCCAGAGTCGAGAAAGCGGCGACGCGGGACATGGGCGAACCTCGTGACGGGGCGAACTGGCTCGGGAAAATCGAGGCGCAAACGGACTGACCAGTCTTCGCTTTTGCAAAGCTTAGCAGAGTCAGTTCGTGGCAACAAGGACTTTCCGACGGAAATGCGAAGGCTGTGCGGTTTGCGTGTGGTTGAAAACCGTCTCAGGTTGACGGGTTGGCGCGGTCTTATCGTTTCTGGCGGCCAGGATGTTGAAGACCGCGTGAAGGCTCGCCGATTAGCCGTCCGACTCGCCACGCGGACTTGACAATGGTTTCAGGAGGATTGGCAAACCCGACTCGCCGGGTCGGCGGTCTTGGGGCGGAAGGGGTTTAGTCGCGCGTCACTCTCAACGGGGGTTCCGATGGCTGCCGCACTCGCACCGCTCACGCTCACCGAACTGGGGTTCGCCGCGGGCCGGATTTCGCAGGCCGACGTGACGACCGAACGCCGCTCGCGTTACTTGCTGGCGAACCGCCGCGTCGTCGTCGGGCCGGACCTGGCACTCGTCTTCGAGAACCGCGAGACGCTGTGGTTCCGCCTGCAAGAACTCGGCCGCGTCGCCCGACTCACCTCCGCCGCGCACGTCCGCCACGAACTCGACTGGTACGCCCGGCTCCTGCCCGCCGCCGGCACGTTGACCGCGGCACTGTGGGTCGGCGCGACCGGCCGCCGCGCGACCCGTGAGGCGACCCAGACGCGCGCGAGCTTGGCCCACGGCCGGGTGAGCTTCGCCGACGCGACCGGCGTCACGGTGGCCGGGCAGGTCCGCGGCGACCGGGTGCAGGATCGGCTCATCGGGTTGGTCGGCTGGGTCGAGTTCGCCTTCACGCCGGCGGAAGTGGCCGCGTTCGCCACGCCCGGCCGCGGCTGGCACCTCGCCGTGGAGGCCGGCGGCGTCCGCGTGGCGAGCGACACTTTGGCAGACGGCGTCTGGCACAGCCTCAACGCCGACTTGGCAGGGTGAGCCGATTTGGTCAGCTCGGCTTCGGCTTCTTGCGGATGCGGGGAGCCTCGGCCTCGACCATCAGCTTCAGCGACCGCATCTCCATCGTCGAGGAGGCCGGGGCCGACATCTCACGCAACTTCGCCCGCGCCCGTGAGAGCATCGCCCCGAGGGTGTTCACGGGGATGTCGAGTTCGGTGCTGATCTCCTCGTAGCTGCGGCCTTCGAGGTAGAACAGCCGCACCACCTCGCGGTCCCGGCCGGACAGCTTGCGCAACAGCCGCTCGACCTCTTCAAGGCTCTCGACGCTGCGCTGGGCGGCGACGCTCTCGTCGGCCAGGTCGTCGTCGGCGGTCACGGCCCCGGTGCGGATCTCCTCGCGCACGGCTTGCCGGCGGTTGATCTCGTGGACCGCGGTCCGCCGGGCGATCACGGTCAGGTACGTCGCCAGGCTGGCGTTGCCCTGGAACTGCTTCAAGACCCGGAAGTCGCCGGCGACGATTTGCAGCAGCACCTCGGCGGCGATGTCCTCCACGTCCTCCGGCGACAGCCTCGCACTACGCAAGTGGGCCGTCGAGTGGACGACGTGGTAGACCATGCTCAAGAAGCGATCGACGAAGTCGTTCCACGACCCCGGCTTGTGGGCCAGGCAGTTGTGCAGCAGTTCGCGATCGACGGGCGTCAGCGACACGGCAAGGCTCCTCGGCGTCGTCGCCTGGACGGCGGGACTCGTCACACCCTACACTTCACTCTAACCGGCCGCACGTCTCGGGAATAGTCCCGACTGCCCCGCGGCGGCATTTCCCTTGCACCGGCGGCCGGCGGCTCCGATGATGACGGTCCGCCGCGGCCTGCCGGACGGAGAGCGAACGCCATGCCCAACGACCTGACCCGCCGCGGCTTCGTCGCCGCGACGACGGCCCTCCTGCTCACGACCCCCTCGGGAACCGCCATGACCCCCGACGACGCGCCCGCCGAACCGGTCCGCGACTACCCCGCGCCGAAGTTCCAGCCGAAGCTGACGAAGCCGTTCATCGACCTGACGCTGGCGCGCGATTTCGTCATCTTCGCGCACTACGACCTCGACATGGTCAAGAAGTTGCTGGTGAAGGAGCCGGCGTTAACGCTGGCCGTCGTCGATTGGGGCGCGGGCGACTACGAGAGTGGGTTGGGCGGGGCGTCGCACCTCGGCAACCGCGAGATCGCCACGTACTTGCTGGAGCACGGTGCCCGCATGGACGTGTTCTGCGCCGCGATGCTCGGCCTGACCGACGCGGTGAAGGGGATGCTGACGGCCGCGCCCAAGCTGATCGACGCCAAAGGCCCGCACGGCATCTCCCTGCACATGCACGCCAAAATGGGCGGCGCGGAAGCCGCCGAGACGCTGGAGTACCTGCAAGGCGTCAAGAAGGTCGAGTTCGCGCCGCCGAAGAAGTAGGGCGACCGGACACCTACGCCGGGGGGCCGTGCCAGGCCTTCGCGGCGGCGGCGAAGCGGTCGTCGTACAGCTCGCGGATCTCGCCCTGCGTCATCGTCCGGCCGAGTTCGGTCGCGTGAAGGTACTCGCAGAAGGCCACGCCCAGGGCGTAGGTCGCCCGGCCGGCCAGCGCCGCACTCGCGGCCGCGCCGATGCCGGGGACGAACTTCACCAACTCGCGCAAGGCCTGCCGCGTCCGCAGCGACTGCCCCAGCGACCCCAGGAACTGGCCGACGGCGTCCGGTGTGCCGGTCTGCGCGGCGAGGTCGTCGAGCATCTGCGTCTGCAAGCCCGGCAGCACCAGCAGGCCCATGCCGGGGATCGGCGTGACCGCCGCGGTGACGGCCAGCGTCGTCGCCCGCAGGATGACCGGCATCGCCCGGTGCAAGTGGTTGTCGCGGAAGGTGTCGGCCAGCTCCGTGAGCTGCGAAAAGACCGTGCGGTAGGCGTCCGGCAGCACTTCGAGCAAGGCGGCCTTGAGCGCAGTACCCCCGTAAGCCGTGTCGATAAACCCCTCCTCGGGCCGCGTCAAATCGATCGGCACGACACGGTCGGCGAGGCCGGCGAAGAGCGCGGTCTGCTCGCGGACCAGCCGGGGGAAGTCCGACGGCAGGCTCGCCTCGTCGGCGAACGTCGGGGCCGCCGTCACGTCCACCGGGTACGGCTGCGGGTGCTGCTGCTGCGGGAAGGCCTCGTGCAGGCAGGTCAGCAGCAGCACGACGGGGCGACTCGGGCGGGCCTTGCGGATCGTGGCCAGGCTGGCGCGGAGCGGGCCGGTGGCGAAGTCCTTGAGCCGCACGGTGACGAGGACGAGGTGCGCCTGCGGGTCGAACGCCGCGAGGTCCTCGGTCGCGTCGTAGCCCGGCTCATCGACGCCGCGGGTGTCGAGGAAAGTGAGCACGGGGTCGGCGGGGGTCGGGAAGGGGAAGCGGCGCGAGGTCCGCGTGCAGGGGCGGAAGCCGTTGCCGACCTCGGCGTCGGTCGCCCCGGTGAGGAACTTCACCAGGCTCGTCTTGCCCGACTGCGTCTTGCCGAAGAGCCACAGCACCGGCGCGGGCGTCTTGCGGCGCAGCTCGTCGAGCTTGAGGCGCAACTCGGCCGGGTCGATGGGCGAAGTCTCCGGGGGCGGCTTGAGCAGCCACCCGCGCAACGCCGACCACCGCTTCCGCAACGACGACTGTTCCACGCTTCGCCCCCTGGGGTACTGTCCGAGTTACGATACGGAGAGTGCGAAGTGCAAAGGGCGGACCGCCGAGTGCTTCGGTTCCCCCTCCGCACTTTGCACTTTGCATTCGGCACTCTGTCTCCGCGAAGCCCGCGCCGTAGCATGAGAGACTTGCCCACCCCAGCGCTCCCCAGGAAGAACCCCATGCCGGAATGGTTACGCTTCGCCCTCGGCAGCGACGACCTGCTCCCGCCCGTGACGACCATCGTCACGCGCATGGCCATCGCGCTGCTGTGCGGGCTGAGCGTCTCGGCGCTCTACCGGGCGACCCTCGGCCGCGGCCGCAAGAACCTGCGCACGCTGCCGACCACGCTGGTGCTGCTCGCGGTGCTGATCGCCGTCGTGACGCTGGTCATCGGCAACAACGTGGCGCGGGCCTTCGGGCTGGTCGGGGCGCTGTCGATCGTCCGCTTCCGCACCGTCGTGGATGACACCGGCGACATCTCGTTCGTCATCTTCGCGGTGACCCTCGGCATGGCGGTGGGGTCGGGCTGCACGATCATCGCCGTGATCGCGCTGCCGTCGGTCGCGCTGGCCACGCTGATCATGTCGCACTTCGACATCCGGGCGATGTCCACGCTGCCGGTCGTGCTGGTCGTGCGCTGCGCGAGCGGCCTCGACCCCAGCGTGCTGCTGGCCCCGGCGTTCGCCGCCCACGCGGTGTCGCAGTCGCTGACCGCCCTCGAGACGGCGTCGAAGGGGTCGGTCCTGGAGGCGAAGTACTCCGTGCGGCTGCGCGACCCGAACGCGCTGCTGCCGTTCCTGAACGACGTGACCAAGGTCGAGGGCGTGAAGGACGCCGAGTTGAAGCAGCCGAGTTGACGCCGCCGTCATCCGGCGAGGTCTTGCCGCACGGCCGACCACAAGTCGTCGATCGTCTTGAGCGCGGCGGTTTGCAGCATGCCGCGTGGGACCATCCGTAGTAAGCCCCCCAATTCCACCAGGTCGCCCGTCCAGCGCACTTGCGTGCCGCCGGGGTGGGCGCTGAGCGTCAGGTGCGCCTCCATCGTGGACGAGCTGCCGACGCCGGTGCTGACGATGCGGTACGAGACGGCCACGTCGGGCGTGCGGCCCAGGACCGTGGCGGTCGTGTCGAGCGTGCCGGCCATGAAGGCGAATTTGGGGCGGACCTTCCAGGTCGCCGCGTCGGCGGTCTCGGCCGTAATCTGGTGCTCGGGGAGGGCGCGGGCCAGCCGGGCGGGGTCCGCCAAGTACGCGAAGACGGCCGCCGGGCCGCCGGGGAACTGCTCGGTCCCTTCAAAATGCAGCATCGTTCGCCTCCGGGTGTGGGCGAGGTGGGGTATTGTACGACCCACTCCCCCCGGCGGACCTACGCGGCCGACCGGGGCTTCGGGAAAAAAAACCGCGGGCGGAGGCG
>JANXTD010000221.1 GCA_025352585.1 Fimbriiglobus sp. | reverse complement strand
GTCGCCATCACGATGGTCGAGCCGCGCGAGCAGTTCCAGTTGCGCAACATCGAGCGGATCGTCAAGAGCCGCATCAACGTCGAGACGCTGCCGAACGTCGCCCAGTTGCAGGCCAAGCGGCTCGAACGGACCCGCAACGAGATTCAGGAACTCGTCGAGGCCGGCGGCCTGGAGGAGTACAAGTCGGTCCTGGAACCCTTGATCGGCAAGAAGTTCTCGATCGTCGATTTGGCTCTGGCGGCGGTGAAGTTGGCGCACTCGGCCGGCAAGCCGGACGATATCACCGAAGAAATCCCCGTGCCGATGATGGGCAACAGCCGGCCCAACAACGGCCCCGGCTACGGGCAGCAACGCGGCAACGACCGCGACCGCCGGCCGCCGCAAGGCAACTTCACCGGCGGCAACTACAGCAGCGGCCCGAGCGAGCGCGACCGGCCGATGCAAGCCCCCATGAACAACGGCGGCAACTTCAACGCCGGCCCAGGGCCTGGCCCCCGGACGGCGGCCCGCGGCATGGCCCGCATCTTCATCAGCGCCGGGCGTGACGTGGGCGTGACCCGCCGCGACATCGTGGACGCCATCGAGAGCGAAGTCGGTATCGGCTCGCGCGACATCGGGCCGATCGACATCGCCGAGCGCTTCACCCTCGTCGATGTTCCCGGCGAAGTGAGCGACTTCGCCATCGAGTCGCTGTCCGGCATCCGCCTCCGCGGCCGCAAGGTGACCGCGCGGCACGACCGGGCCGTCGGCGGCGGCGTCGATCAGCCGGCCGGCTAACGTCGAGACACGCTGGTCGATTCCGAATCAGCGTGTCGCCCAATCTGTCAGCGCGGAGTCGTACGGATTCCGCGTCAAAACACTGCAATTCCTGGTGCTTCCGCGGCAACCCCCGCGTTGGCACCCTGTTTGCCTTCCGACTTATCAGGCCTCGCGGCTGGTCCGGTGACCGTGACGAACGACTTGTCAGAAGGGGGGCGGCCCGACTGACAACTGTTCGACACGATGCCGCAGTCGCGGGGTTTTTTCGTCACGTCAATCGTCCACGTCGTCACGCTTCTCGTGCAGCGGGATTGCCGCGTTGGCCATCATGCCGCACACGGCACTCACCGCGAAGGCCGACGCCCCGGTGAGCAGCGCGAGGTTCCAGCCGGCGTTGGCCGCGACGACCCCCATGACGAACGGCGCGACGCCCGCGCCGAAGTTGCCCCACATGTTGCCCCAGCCGAGGACCGGGCCGACCTGCTCGCCGCCGGTGTCCTGGGCGAACGCCCAGACGGCCGGGATGCCGAAGTCCTGGCAGACCGCCACGAGCGCGAGCGCGGCGACGAACATCCACGCCTCCGGCAGCCACGGGCTGACCCCCATCAGCGCGACGCACGGCAACTTCATGCCGCCCATCGGCAGTGCCCTGCCCCACCACCGGCCGGAACGTCGCGTCAGCCAGTCGGTCGTGACGCCGCCGGCGAGCATCCCGAACGCCGCGAGGAATAGCGGCACCGTCGTCATCAGGCTGCGCTGGTCGAGCGGCACTTTGTAGCGGTCGTCCAGGAAGCGTGGCAGCAAGGTGATGAGGAAGACCCAACCGTAGTTCGAGAAGAACGACATGCCGCAGTACAGCCACTGGTTGCGGCTAGTCACGAGCGCCCGCCACGGCACCGCCGTCGATGCTGGCGGCTTCGGGGCGATGCCGTCGCCGATCAGCTTGGCTTCGGCGTCGGTCACCCAGGGGTGTTTGCGTGGCGAGTCGCGCACCACCAGCCAGACGACGACGCCAACGATGACGCCGAGGAGGCCGTAACTGAGAAGCGCGGGCCGCCAGCCTTTGCCGTGGAGTTTCCGCATGTAGTCGCCGTACTGGGACTCCAGTATCAAACGATTCAGCCGTTGAACTTCGTCAGCCGAGCGGCTATCCGTTGGCTTGTTAAAGATGGCTCGTCCATCGTAAGCAAGTTTGCTGAAGTCTACGCCAGCCCCCTCGTGTGATTTGGGGTTGGTTATGGATTCGTTGAGTTCGCCGGCCAGCGTTTGGAGTTGGGCCTCACTGTAGATTCTAGCGGTACCTGAATAACCGTAAGGTGTGGGGATATTCGGGCTTATAAATGGTTCCAGAGACAGGGAGCGGAGGTCTTCGGCCGTGACCGTCGCCG
>JANXTD010000572.1 GCA_025352585.1 Fimbriiglobus sp. | reverse complement strand
TTGTTAGCCCGACGCGCGAGTGAGGGCCGAACGATCGTTGACGGCGTTCGTTAGCGGCGACTGCCCGGCCGACGACCTGAACACTCTCAACGACCGTTCGACCCTCGCTCGCGCGTCGGGCTAACAAGAGTCGCCTGCAGCGGAGCCACGGAGGTAACCCCCCGCTCGCGCGGACGGCTCGCCGGGAGTGGCCGAGATGGTCGGCTTACTACGGCATTGCAACGGCCAGGGACTTGCGGAACACGACTTTGTCGTCGCCCGACTTGTAGAACTCGCGGATGCGGGCCTCCTCTTCGTACCCGAGCGAGCGGTAGAATGTCCGCGTCCGCTCGAAACTCGCCAGCCCGGAAGTCTCCACGAGCAGGATTCGCACACCGCGAGCCGCCAACGCCTGCTCGACGTGACGCACCAGTGCCGCCCCACGACCCTGCCGCTGGCGGTTCGGGTGGACGGCGATCATGTACAGGTTCCAGGTACCGTCGGCCATCCGCTCCGGGGCGTAGTAGGCCACCCCTACCGGCCCGCCGTCGTCATCGGTGACCCACACATGGTCGGGTCCGAGGCTACCGTCGAGGGAGCCGGCCAATACGCCAGCAACTTCCTCGGTCGCGTCCGCTGGGAATAGCCCAGACGAAACCGCCAGGGCGAGGATGGCAGCGGAGTCTTCCAGCGTGGTCGGTCGAATCATCGCGAACTCCCGCGGGTTGTTGTGCGTCCCTCAGACACGGGACCGTCACGCAAGGTTCACGACTCGACCGACCTACGAGTCCACCACCCCAAGTTAGCACGCCCGCCCAGCAGAACTTGCCAGCCACTACTCCAGCGTGAACCCCATCATCTGGTAGATGTTGCGGCCATCGACCGTCAGGAAGCCGTTGAACGTCAGCCGGCGCGCGGTGTCGTCGGCGGCCGTCACCTCGAGGTAGACCGTCACCACGCGGTCGCCGGGGACGACCTGGCCGCGGTAGACCCAGTCGTGCTTGCGGTTCAACGCCACCGCCTGCCAGCCGGCCGCGGGAGCCACTCCGTAACGCTGGAAGGCGACGTACTTCGCCAGTTGCAGGAAGCTCTCGAGGCCCAAGGAACCCGGCCAGACGGGGTCCTCGAAGAAGTGCGCCGCGAAGAACCACATCGACGGGTCCACCGCGACGTGGCCCTGCACCATGCCGAGGTGCTTCGAGCCGCCGGCCGGGTGGTAGCCGTCGATCACATCGACCATGCGCATCATCGGCGCGGGGAACGGCGACTCCCACGGCAGCCGGCCGGACTGGAACTGCCGGTCGGCCCGCTGCTCCGGCGTGAACTGCGGCAACTTCGCCGTCGGCATGCCGACCTGATTTTTGAGCGCCTCCTTGGCGAAGAAGCCGAAGTAGGTCGTGCCCTCGTAGACCTTGCGGCCGCGGTTCGTCACCGACATCGTGTAGTGCTGGATGATCATCCCGGCCGAGTTCGACACCTGCGTCATCGTTACGTTGGTGGTCAGCGTGCCGACCGTCGGCGTCACGGCGAGGAACTGCGTGGCGCTGCCGCCGAGGTTGCGGAACGAGATGTCCGTGGGGCTGGTCAACGCCGAGCCGCAGTAGGCCGCCAGCCAGCCGCACGGCTGCAAGGCGACCTCCAGCAGTACGCTGAACGGCATCAACTCGCTGCGGTTCTCGCCGAAGTACCAGGCGTCCGGCGGCACGTCGTATTGAGCCTCGCACGCGGCCCCGGCGGCCAGCACGAACGGCGTGCCGGTCACGGCGGTGACGCGGTCGAGGAACTGGAACGGCGGGCCGGGCAGCCGGGCGAGCTTGCGCGGCTGGTCCTGGTCGAAGATCCGGTACGGCTCGCCGAAGCCCTCCGATGGGTCGCCGTTGGAGTAGGCCATGATCTTGTCGCGGCCGTACAGCGCCGGCTTGACCTCGTACTCGACTTCGACCTGGCGCGGCGGCGGGGTCATCATGATGGGGTCGGGCCTGTCCCAGGTCGCCTCGAGTTGCCCCCGGCTCAGCCCGCTCATCCGCAGGCTCAGGTTGGTGATCTCAACAATCGGCTTGCCGTCGGCGTACATCAACGCGTCCGCGACGCAATACGGCTCCGGGCGGTAGCCGAGTTCCTTGACGCTGATCTCGTAGGTGACGAACTTCGTCGATTGCAGCACCTGGCCGCGACACTTCAAGCGACTGCGCACGCCGGTGACCGGCTCGCAGACGACCTCGCCGTCCTCGCCGACCCAGCCCATGCGCATGAGCAGCACGCGGAGGGTGTGCAGGCAGCACTCGTACATCAGCGTGCCGGGCATGACCTTGTCGTCGATGAAGTGGCACTCGATGAACCACTCCTTCGGCTGGATGTCGTAGATGCCGCGCACGAAGCCCAGCCCGAAGCGGCCGCCGCTCGGATCGACGACCGGCACGCGGTCGAGCAGCCGGACCATGCCGGCCGGGAGGCGTAGCGGGTTGCGCAGCGGCAGGTTGGCGAAGGCGGGGCCGAACGCGCCGACGTAGTCGCCGTTCTGCAACGCCGTGACTTGCGTGTCGCTCAGGCTGCCGGCGGGCAGGCTAACGAACGGCCGCCAGTCGTCAGGCTTCTTGCCGGGCACGGCGACCTTGTCGAGCTTGGTGTGGACGATCCCCTGCCCCGCGTTCAGGGCCGCCTGCGTGAAGAAGCCGGCGACGCCGTTCTGCATCGTCAGCACCGGCACGCCATCGACACTGCCCTCGAAGCGGAAGCGGAACAGCCAGGCGTCGGCCTGGTTGAAGAAGCTATCGACGTGGATGTCGTAGACGATCGTCTCGCCGACCTTGGGCAGCCCGCGGTGGAAGGTCACGACCGCGTCGAGTAGCCGGTAGACGGCCAGCCCCTTCGTCTGGAGGTCGACGCCGAGGAAGCCGGCGAGGAACAGGTCGGCCTGGCCCGCCTCGACGGTCACACTCACCGGGCAGCGGCCGGCGTCGAGGTACCAGCGGCCGGCGTGGACGGCGTGGTCGGTGACGACGCGGCCGGACGCCATCGACAGCGCCTCGCCCTCGATGGAGCGGACGTGATCGACGAGCATCAGCGGGCCGTCGGGCAGCCGCACGCGGGTCGGGAAGGCGTCGATGGCGGCGAAGGTCGGCCCGAGTACGTCGCCGATCTTGCCGCGGGCGTAGCCGAAGCACTGCGCGGTGTCGAGTGAGCGGGGCGGCTGCGCGCCGGTCCACGGCGCGAAGCCCGCGGCGTCGGGGTCGGCGGTCAGCGGCTTGCGCACGGTCTCGGTCATCGACACGACCTGGGTCGCCTGCGGCTCGCCCGCGTCGTCGTCGTCCTCGCCGAGGAGTTGCGCCAGGAGCTTCGAGCGGACCTCGTTGGCCGCGGCGGCGGTCTCGGTCGCGTGGGATTGCGTCTTCACGTAGGCCTCGTGGGCTTTCTCGGTGGCGACTCGGGCGGCGGCCTGGGGGTCGGCGGCCGCGGCTTCAGGCGGGGTGAGGGTCGTTTCCCAGCGGACTGCCTCGGGGTCGGGCACGCCGACGGTGACCGG
>JANXTD010000203.1 GCA_025352585.1 Fimbriiglobus sp. | reverse complement strand
GTGGTCGGGCTGTTCACCCGCGCTCAGACTAGCGCCGTCTCGGTCTGGGAGCAATCGAATTCGTCACCCGGCACCCACTTGAGGCCTGCCCTCTGCGTGGCGGGTCCGCTAGGGTAGCCGTGGCTGCCGCACCACTTCCGCCACCTCGGAGCCTCCGCGATGCGCGTCGGGATTTTCGGCGGGGCGTTCGACCCCGTCCACGTCGGGCACCTCATCCTCGCCGAGCGCGTCCGCGACGACGCCGGGCTGGACCTCGTGCGCTTCTTGCCGAGCTACAAGCCGCCGCACAAGGCCGACCGCCAACTCACGCGCTTCGAGACGCGCTGCGACATGGTCACCCTCGCCACCACCGGGCAGCCGGCGTTCGCCCTCGACGCGATCGAGAAAGAACTGCCGCCGCCGAGCTACTCCGTCAACACCCTGCGCGAACTCGCGCTGCGGCACCCGGCCGACGAGTTCAGCCTGATCATCGGGGCGGACTCGCTGCACGACCTGCCGACGTGGTACGAGCCGCGCGAACTGCTGGAGCTTGCCGAACTCAGCGTCGTGCCGCGGCCGGGGGTCGAACTCGTCACCGCCGAGGCCCTCGCGGCGAGCCTGGGGGTCGAGGCCGGCGCGGTGCGGTTGCGGGTCGTCGCCTGCCCGTTGATGGAGGTCGCCAGCCGGGACTTGCGGCGGCGGATCGGCGAGGGCAAGAGCGTCCGCTACCTGTTGCCGCGAGCCGTCGAGGAGTTCGTCCGCGAGCGGGGGCTGTACGCGGCGCGGGCCGAATAGCCGCGCGGCGATTGCCGGCGGGGGGGCGCGGCTTCATAATAGTGCGGACACCTCTCTCCCTCAGAACTCGCGAGTTGCCCGCATGGCCATCGAGATGCAGTGCCCGGCTTGCAAGAAGGCGTACCGGCTCAAGGACGAACTCGCCGGGAAGAAGGTGACGTGCGCCAACGCCGAGTGCCGCACCGTCTTCGCCGTCCCCGTGAAGCCCGGCACCGGCACCGCCCCGACGCTGGCCGCGCTCAAGGCGACGGCCGGCAAGTCGCCCGCCAAGCCGGCGGCGAAGGCCCCGGCCCGCGTCGCCGCGCCGCCCCCGCCGGCCATCGACGTGGAGACCGCGGCGCTCACCGCGCTGAACGACGACCCCGACGAGGTCGTCGCCGAGACCCGCGTGGTCGGCGTGAAGTGCTCGAACTGCGACCACCAGTGGTCGGAGCCGTGGGAGAAGCAGGGCAAGAACGTGCTCTGCCCCGAGTGCCGCAGTCGGCAGCGCGTGCCGGTGCCCGCGGCTAAGGGCGGCAAGACCGACTGGCGCACCGACGGCATGCCGGCCGGCCGCAAGATCGAGAAGCTCGAGGGGGTCACGTCGTCCACCGACGCCGGCTACGTCACCGGCGAGTCGCTGCGGGCCGCCGGGCTGGGCCGCGCCGAACTGGAGCCGCGGCCGCTGTGGCAGAAGCTCGCCGCCTTCGGCATCCCCCTCGCCGCGTTCGTGTTCGGGGCGGTCGCGGTCGCCGCCTTGCTGCGGTCGCGCACGGACAGCAAGGAACTCGAGACGATGAGTCGCGCGCTGGCGGACTTGCCGACCGACGACTCGCCGCTGCCGAAGGGCGAGTCGCCGCTGTTCCGCGCGGGGGTCTACCTCGCGGCGGGCGAGTACGCGGCCCGCCGGGAGGACAAGACGCCGAAGCAACTCGCCGAGGCGCTGACGCACTTCGGCCGCGCCCGCCAGGAGCTCGAGGCCCAGCCGAGTTCCTTCGGCCGCGACGCCCTGTTCGTGGAACTCGCGGCGGCGCAGCTGGCCCTCGGCGGCACCCAGGAGCAGGCCGACGCCGGGCAGCGGCTGCGCTACGTGCCGCAGGCGGTCGGGGCGAGCCAGGCCCGCATCAGCGAGAAGTCGCACGACGTGCAGGGCGAGTTGAAGCAGACCTTCACGGCCATGCTCAACCGCGAGCGCCCCGTCGCCCTGAAGGCCCGCTCCGGGGCGGTCCGCCGGCTGACCCGCGAGCTGGCGAAGGCCCAGCAACCCGACCTGATGGAGCGGCTCGTGCCGACGCTCTTCAACGACGCCGAGCACCCCGAGGCGACGGCCCTGGCGATTTACGAGGCGGCCAAGGCCAGCCCCGACCCCGCGCGAGTGGGGGCGTCGGTCGCCGCGCTCCTGCCGACGTTCACCGCCGGCCGCGCCCCGCCCGCGCCGCTCCTCGCCGTGGCGCAGACGCTCGAGCCGGTCCCCGCGGCGCTCAAGCAGCCGCCGTACGTGCCCGGCACCGGCCCCATCGACGAGACGCCGCGGGCCGTCTACGGCATGCTGATGGTGTTGCAGAACCGGCCGGGCGAGGCGATCGAACTGGCCAAGCGCCCCGGCCGCACCGACGGCCGCCTGAAGCTGCTCGCGCTCGTCGCGGAGCTGTCGCCGGAGCCTGGCCCGGCGGTGAGCGCGGCCGGCGAAATCTACGCCGCCGACGGCCGCAAGCGCGAGGCCGGCGAGGTGCCCGACGCGCTCTTCGTGCGGCTGGCGTTCCAGGCCGGCCGCGCGAACCAGCCGGAGCGCGTCGAGCAGTTCGCCAAGGCCACCGCCCGCGACGACGCCCGCGCCTGGGCGCGGGCCGAGGGCTTACGCGGCCAGTTCACCACCGGCGTCCCCAAGCCGGCCCCCGACACGCTGCTCGAACTGCCGGCCGACTCGAAGGACGCCCGCAGCGGTACGGCCTGGGGCCGCCTCTGGATCGCGCGCAATAACGCCGCCTCCGGCGAGAAGCGACCGGACGGCTTCGAGCCGTGGGGCCGCGGCACCTTCCGCCCCTACGGCCTCGCCGGCCACGCGCTGGGCTTGCAAGACCGCAAGTAAGGGGCGGGCCGGCTGTCACACCCCCAAATGGCCCAGCGCCAGCAGGCCGTAGTACGTGTACTCGCAGTCGATCGCGTCGTCGGCCCAGTGGCCGTGGAACGCGCCCTTCGCCGTCCACAGCGTGTCGAGAAAGTCGAGGCACGGCTCGCGGATGGCGTCGAGGTCGGCGTGCAGGCCACTGAGCGCGTGCAGTGCGGTCGCCGTCGAGAGCAAGTCGGGCAGCGGGGCCATCGGCGTGGCGAAGAAGCCGCCCTCGGGGCGACAGCGGGCGAACAGCCAGGCGGCGAGTTCCGGGTGCGCCGGGCCGTCGAGCGTGCGGAAGAGTGTGACGGCGGCGGCCGTGCTGGGCGTCAAGCCTTGCGGCACGTCGAGCTGGTTGGCGTAGCCGCCGTCGGCCGCCCGCAGGCGCGTGGCACACGTCAGCATCCCGGCGGGGTCGGGGAGACTGCGACCGAGGTCTTGGTAGGTACCGAGTGCCAGGAAACAGCCGTAGAGGGTGCCGTCGGCCTGCCCGGCGGTGACGGCATAGCCGCCGTCGCCACTGCGGTACGTTTCGACGTGGCCGAGGATCGCGTCGGCGGGGACACTGGAACGCAGTTGTTTGGGGAGCGCGGCCCAACTGCGGGCGAGGCAGGCGAGGTGAACGAAGTCGAGGTCGCGGCCGTCGCCGAAAGCGGTGAGGTACGCGGCGGTGGCGGTCACCGGCAAGTCGGCGCGAAGGGCAAGCAGGCCTTCGAGGCCGAAGACGGTGTAGTAGAGGTCGGGGTCGCCGGCGCGGTCGGTGAAGCCGCCGCCGGGGTGCTGTTGACTCAGTAAGAAACCGCGGACGAGGTCGGCCGAGTCACCCAACAGCTTCGGGGCTAGCCGGGCGACTTGCAGCATTTCGAGTCTCAAACTCACGGCACCAACTCCGAATCTCGACGCTGAAGATCTTGCCCACGACCCGCCTGAGTAGCCCTTTCAGGCTCGGGTTCTGCACGTCGAGCAGCACGCGGACGGCCTGCTCCTTGTAGCTGTCGAGCATCTGCTCGGCCCGCTCGCCGGCCCCGAGGCGGTCGATGATTTCGCGCAGCGTGGCGGCGTCCGGGGCGTCGGCGGCGCGACGCCAGGCGCGTTCGAGCGCCTCGCGGTCCTCGCCCTTGGCCCGCTCGTAGGCGGCGGCGAGCGGGAAGGCCGGGCGGGTCAGGGTCAGGTCGTCGCCGTCCGGGTTGGTGAGGTCGTCGATGTCGTCGCGGATCTGGTAGGCGATGCCCAACGCCTCGCTGTAAGCGGTCAGCGTCGCGTGCAAGTCGGCGTCGGCCCCGCCGAACGCGGCACCGATCCGCAGGGCGACCTCGAAGGCGGGGGAGGTCTTCTGCCGGTGGATGCCGACGACCTCCAGCGGGGTCAGCGGCGTCGGCTCGTTGGCCCACGTCAACTCGTTGCCTTGACCCAGGCACAGCGTGCGGTGGCCCTCGGCGGCGATGCGCAACATTTCCGCCCGCACACTGGACGGGGCGTCGGTCTCGGCGATGAGCCGGTAGCCGTCGCCCAAGAGCAGGTCGCCGACGTTGAGCGCGACGGGGATGCCGTGCTGGGCGTGCAGGGTCTTCTCGCCGTAGCGTAGGTCGTCGGAGTCCTCGATGTCGTCGTGGACCAGCGACGCCTTGTGGAAGCACTCGACGGCAACAGCGAGCTTCTTCAGGTCGTCGGGGAACGGCGTCGTCGGGTCGTCTTGCAGCGCCTTCCAGACGCACGCCACGAGGAACGGCCGCCAGCGCTTGCCGGCGCGGGCCAGCCACTCGCGGGCGATGCGCTCACTCGGCGTGTCGCCGTCGGCCAAAATCTCCCGCAACGCCGCCGGCGTAAACCAGGTATCCACTTCGGCCCGGACGCCGTCGAGGTCGAGGCGGAAGGTGCGGTCGTCGCTGCTCAAGTGGATGAAGTCCCAGACCCACTCGACATCGATGGACGTGTCCTTGCAGTCGTCTTGCAGCAGCGGGATGGCGACGCCGGGGATCGCGGCCGCCTCCATGTACGGGAACGCCTTCTCGAGCACCGACAGGCAACTCACGCCGATGATCGCGTCGATCTTGCCCGTCTGGATGATCGCCATGACCAGCGCCGACCCCTCGGCCACCAGCACCGCGTACCCCAGTTTCTCGGCCTCGGCCTGCAAGTCTTGAATCGTACACAGTCCGCACTGCTTACACAGCAAGCCGAATTCGTCAAACGGCGCGGGGCAGCGATCCTCAACCCGCAAACATTTGGGCAGCAGCAGCAGCCGTCGCTCGAACGGCACCCCGGCGAGCGCCTCGCGGTTGGCCTCGCTGTTGATGACGACGCCGACGTAATTCTGGAACGCCTCGCTCAGCCCCTCGGCGGCCGTCAGTCGCTCGGCGTGGGTCCGCAGTTCTTCGAGCGAGATTGGGATGACCGGCTTCACCGCGGCGACGTAGCGCGCAGCTAAAGTGCGGACGCGCTCGCGGTCCTCGCGGGTCGGCGGCACGCCGGACTGGGTCGGGCGCTTCGAGGCGACGGGCATCGCCCGCGGGAGCGTGAGCAGCGGCAACAACATCAAGGAAACTCCAAGGGCCGAAAAATCACGCTCACTGTGCGAGAACCAAGAGAAGAGTTTTGCCGCGGAGACGCAGAGACGCGGAGAATACCAAATTCGAGTTTAAAAAAACTCACAGGCCATGTCGGTGTAACTTCCTGAGGCGAAGCAACACTGGTATTTGGTTTTCTCCGCGTC
>JANXTD010000183.1 GCA_025352585.1 Fimbriiglobus sp. | reverse complement strand
GCGCGGGCCGAGTAAGCCTGGTCGATGAACAGGTTGCCTTGCTGGGCACCGGCGACCGTGACGAAGTTGCCGGTGTAGGCGTCCACCGAGGCGGGCGTGAACGTGCCGGCGACCGTGTTGCCGGTCACGTTGCTGAGCGTCGGGTCGCCGTTGACCCGGTCGCCGTTCTGGTTCATGCCGAAGCCGGCGAAGTCGGAGATCGTCGAGCCGATCGTCACCGTGTACGTGTCGGCGGGGTTGATCGGCGTGAAGTTGATCTTGAACAGGTTGCGCTGGTCGGCCCCGCCGCCGCTGGGGTTGAAGACCGAGGACACGCCGGTCACGGGGATCACGGTCCCGGCGGCGTTGGTCAGGATCACGTCGGTCGCGTCGAAAGTCGCGGCGACGACCGGGGCGTCGAAGCGGACGAGCAGGCTGGCGTTGGTGTTCGCCACGAGTCCGACGACGCGGGGGCCGGACTGGCCGAGGGTCACGTACTGCGCGACGGCGGCGGGGGTCTCCAGGCGGATCGCGAACAGGCCGCGGCCGTAGGTGCTCACGGTGAGCATGTTGAAGCCGCCGGACGACTGCACCGGCAGGCCGGTCAGGGGGTCGATGTTGCCCAGCGACAGGTCGAGGTCGCGGACATCGACGCTCGGCAGGTTGCCGCCCACGGGCGACTTCACGGCCAGCCCCGTCACGGGGTCTGTCAGGCCGACTACGTCCTGGGCGTCCGGGAAGATCTGCCAACTGGCACCGCGGTCGATCGAGCGGAACACGCCGCCGTTGCCGGCCGCGTACAGGATCGGGAAGGTGTTCACCGTCGGGGTCGCCGGGTTGGCCGGGATGGCGTAGCGCCAGTCGGCCGTGAGCGCCGTCAGGCCGCGCAGGTTGTTCGCCTCGCCGTTGGGCGCGGGGTTGCTGGCGGTGTTGTTGGCGTCGCCGAAGATCGGCTTGCGGAGCTGGAAGAGGTTCCCGGTCGCCGAATTGTTGGCGACGCCGGAGATCCGGACCCAGGTCGCGCCGAGCACGCTGGAGTCGGCCATGTAGAAGACGCCGCCGGTCGTGACGGCGTAGGCCCCGTGCGAGCCGCGGTGCGGGTCGGGGACGATCGACATGACCGCGCCGTTGCCGCCGATGCCCGCGGACAGGTTCCGCCACGGCGCGCCGCCGGTGAAGGTCACGTAGACGTTGCCGCTCATCGTGCCGGCGTAGAGGAAGGCGTTGAGGTCGGCGGCCCCGGTGGGGTCGGGCGCGCCGTAGGCGGCCGCCCGGACCAGGGACCCGTCCAGTTCGCCCGGCTGGGCGACGGCGAACCAGTTCTTGCCCTGGTTGGTCGTGCGGTAGAGGCGGCCCAACGCGGAGCCGATCAGGATGCCCTGCGGGTCGATCGGGTTGACGGCGAAGAAGCCGACGTCCGCGCTCGCCACCGGCCACTCGGCGGCGATGGGGTTGTTGTTCAGCAGGCCGTTGGTGCGGACCGTGCCGCCACTGTTGCCCGGCGAGGGGGCGTCGAGGACGCGGAAGAACTCGCTGCGCAGGGCCGTCGCGTCCCCCTGGCAGCAGGGCCAGCGGTACTGGTAGGCCGTGCCGGTGCCCGTCTGATCGACCGCCACGCCGGCCCCGTCGCCGCGCTTCCCGATGAACGAGAGGTTGCCGGCCGAGAGCACGTCGGTGCCCGACACGGGGAAGCCGTTGTCCTGGCCCATGCCGTAGAGGAACGCCTGGGCGAGGTCCACCGCGAGTTGGCTCGGCTGCGCGGCCCCGGAGTACGCCTGGAAGATCTGCAGGTTGCCGTTGCGCGACCCGCTGACACTGACCGCCGTACCGACACTGGCCACCAGCCGGCCGGCGCTGTCATCGACGCCCGTGGCGATCTGGTGGTCGCCCGTAATGACCAGGCGCGCCCGGCCGGTGAGCTGGTCGCGGAACGTGATCAGCCGGTGGGTGTCGGCCGTGTTCAGGAAGTCCGTGAAGCCAGAGTACTTGGCGTTCTCGCCGGTGTTCGTGAACGCCTGGGCCGCGTTCACCCGCACGACCGAGCTGGCGTCGAACGGCGAGTCCGGGTTGCGCGACAGGTTGGTGATGTTCGCGTTCGGCGTCAGCGAACCCTTGACCGCGCCGGTGGTGCGGATGCCGCCTAGCGTGGTCGATTGGATGCCGGTCTGCGTCGCGGAACTGTTGTCGAAGTTGGTGAAGGACTGCGTGTCGTTCAGCCCGGAGATGTCGACGCGGAGCAGGCCGCTGGCCGGCTTGGGCACACCGTTGCCGATCCCCAGCCCGCCGATGTAGACGATCTCCGGGTTGGTCGGGTCGATGGCGATGTTGATGTCGTAGTCGCCCTGGCCACCGACGCCCGGAATCGGCGGGGCGAAGATCTCCTGGTCGGGGCGCGTCTCGTTGTTGGTC
Source organism: Fimbriiglobus sp. (assembly GCA_025352585.1). Classification (GTDB taxonomy): domain Bacteria; phylum Planctomycetota; class Planctomycetia; order Gemmatales; family Gemmataceae; genus Fimbriiglobus. Next base: position 3,663 of record JANXTD010000183.1, on the reverse strand, counting down.
GGGAAGCCGGTCGTGGCCGACAGGAGTATCACCGGCGTGTGGATCTTGGTCCAGTTGAGGCCGAAGTCCTTGGTCACGTACAGGCCGTCCCGCTTGCCGTCGGGCGTCGCCACGATCGCGTACAGCCAGCCGGCGTAGAACGTGTCTTGCAGCACGTCCCCGGTCGCCGACGGGCCGACGATCTGGATGCGCCCCCGCGCCCCGTTCGGCCCGTTCGAGGCGTTGTACGCCGGCACATCGACGGACAACCCGAAGTCGGCCGCGGTGTCGACGTTGCGGATGTTCGGCGTCGAGTTGGCCGAGGGCGTCGGGGACATCGTCGTCGCGCTCAGCGCCGACGGGGTGACGTAAATGCCGTCGCCCGTGAAGGCGGCGTACAGGAAGCTCAGCGTGCCGGCCGACCCGGTACTCGTGGAGCGCAGCCCGGCCGCCAGGAACACGTCGGTCGCGTTGCCGGCCCGGACCAGGGTCCAGTCGCGGCCAGAGTTGGTACTGCGGTATACGCCGCCGTTCGCGCCGCTGACCGCGATGTAAACGACCACCTCGCCGGCCACCGTCGTGGGGTCCACGATGATCTTGAAGCCGGTCGAGCCGAAGAACCGGCGGTCCCGCAGGTTCGAGTCGATCGGCAGGATCGCGCCCGTGGCGTCCGCGTTGTGCAGGCTGTCGAGCACCTTCCAGGTGCGGCCGCCGTCCATCGAGCGCAGCACCCCGACGCCGCGCGAGCCGGTGTCGCCCTCGCCGGTCAGCGCGAAGATGATCGACTGGTTCGGGTCGCCGTTGCGCGGGAAGACGGTGATCGAGCCGGTGTTCAGGCTGTCCGTCGGGCCGAAGTCGGTCAGCGGCTGCCAGTTCGGGCCGTCGGTGCTCTCGGTCAGGAAGTTCGTCGTCTTGAAAATGCCGCCCGACGCCCCGCCGGCGTAGACGGTGTTGCCCGAGGCGTCCGACGGGTCCATCGCCACGCCCGTGATGCGCGACGAGTTGTTGCCGAACGACGCGCCGGGGCCGTTCTCCGGCGCGGGGCCGACCGGCGTGAAGACCTGCTGGGTCAGCTTGTTCGTCGGGTCCTGCGTGAAGATGCGGAACGGCACGGTGAAGCGGTCGTTGATCGCCTCGCCGAGGCCGGTGCCGGCCTGCTTCTGAGGCAACGACAGCGTGAAGAAGTTGATCGTGCCGGTGCCGGTGCCGACGTTCTGGATGCGCAACTGCCAGGGGGTCGGCAGGCCGGTCACGGGGTCGGGCACGTTCGAGGGCAGGCCGCGGAGCGCGGACAGCGGGAACTGCGGCGTGTACGGCCCGAAACTGAACGGCGCGGAGCCGCTCTGGATCGTCTGCGAGCCGCCGTCGTCGAGTGTGGTGTTCGTGAAGTTCGCCTGGTTCGTGCCGCCCACCTGGGTGAACAGCCGCACCGTCGTGCCGTCCGGCGCGACCAGGTCGGCGATCAGGTCGGGGGTCGAGGGGTAGGTCACGCCGAGGGTGACTTTGATGCGCGAAATCAGGTCCTCGAAGAGCGTGAACGAGTCCGGCACGCGCAGGCTCATGCTGACCGTCTGGCCCGACGGGATCACGACCGGGGCCGTGCCGGTGGAGCGCGTGTCGTAGCCGTTCAGGACCGTAACGCCGGCCGTCGGGTCGCCGCCGCGCAGTACCGCCACGCCGGCGTTGCGGTTGGTGTCGAGCAGGTTGCCGTTGGCGTCCTGGATGTCCGGGCCGAACTCGACGTTGTAGTTGCCGCTGAGGACCTGGGCCGTGAACGTGACGGTGAAGTTCTGGGGATCGACCGCCGCGACGGTGACGGGGTACGCCTTGGTGCCGTTGACGGCCTTCCACTGGGCCTGGTCGTAGACGACGCCGGCCGGCCCGGTGATGCGCAGGATGTCCCGGCCGTCGGCGTCGAAGGTCGCGGGGTTCATCGGGCGGTCGAAGGCGACGTTGAGCGACGAGACCGCCTGGTTCAGGAACAGCCGCTCGGCGGCCGGGGCGAGGTAGCGCGGCCCGGTGATGATCAGCGGGCTGGTCAGCAGGTCGTAGTTGTTCGGGAAGGGGAACGCCGTCGGGTTGGTGAGCCGGCCGCTGGGCCGCGGCACCGCGAAGGCGTCGTTGTCATTGACCTCGGCCCGGAGGCCGTTGTTGTTCTGGTCCATCGCGTTGCCGAGCACGAAGGTCGCGACGTTGCGCGTGACGGTCGTGAAGGCGATGCCCCAGGCGTTCAGCGTGCCGGGGGGGGCGTAGCCGTTCGGGTCCAGCGGGTTGTTCGAGCGGCTGTTGGTGACGCGCAGCGTCCAGGTGCCGCCGATGACGGCACCGCGGAACGCCGTGAACGAGCTGGCGGGCGTCACGGTGCCGGACACGTTCCCAACGAACGGCGTCGCTGTCGGCGTGGGGGGGGTGTCGCCGATGTCGCGGAACTCGGCGTTGATGATGGTGCCGCCGAAGTGCGCCCCGCCGCTGAAGATGCGGACGACCCGGTTGTCCGGGCTCACGAGGTCGATCGTCAAGTCCGCCAGGCTGCCGGTGGCCGCCGGCGGGCCGACCGGCCCCATCAGTTTCGTCAGGTCGATCGTGACCCGCGGCGTGCCCGTCAACAGGCCGGGGGCCGGCGCGGCGACGGCGATGGGGTAGGTCGTCGTGACGGGGGTTGTCGTCGGGGCGGGCGACGACACGAACGTCGCCGCGGGGATCGACGCAGGCACCGGGGCGTAGGCCGTCGGGGCGACGAGGGCGGGGTCGTTGGTGAAGCCGGCGGGCGGGAAGAAGACGCTGATCAAGTCGGAGACGTTCGGCCCGACGCTGTAGCTGTAGGTGCCGAGGGCCGTTCGCGGCGGCGTGAACGGGACGTAGAAGCTGCGCGTGGCGACCGCGACGCCGAGTTGGAGAGTCCCCCCGGCGTCGATGGCGACCGGGTTGCCGAAGTCGGTGCCGGCGACGAGGTTCGTGACGACGTTCGTGACGCTGCGGTACTGGACCTTGATGTCGGCCTGCGTGAAGGTCCGCCGATCGACGGGGCGGTCGAAGGTCACGACGAAGTAGTTGAGCGTGTTGGCCGCGGAAGCGACCCCGGCGATCGCCGTGTTCGTCGCCGGGGTCACGGTCGCCTGGCCGACCGGCCCCATGTCGCCCGTGACGATACGCGGGCCGGCCGCCCCGGTCACGACCGAGCGGAAGACGGTCGAGCCGACGATGTTTGGGTTGGCCGCGGTGAGGCTGACGGACACGTCCTGGTTGCCGGTCCAGTACGAGGTGAACTTGCCGGGCGCGGCGGCGAGCAGCGACTGCCGCGCCCCGAAGCCCTGGGCGTTCGTCCCGCCGGTGAACCCGGCGGAGGCCGTCGGGATCGGCTCGAGGGTGATCGTGCTCTGGGCCAGTTGCGTCGGCGTGCCGCTGCTGCCGCCGTTGGCGGCGTAGATAATGGCGTCGGTGGCGGTGCGCGGCCGGTTCAGGTAGATCTGCGTGCCGGGAGTCGCCCCGCCGTCGTTACTCTGGCTGAACGTGAGGCCACCGTCGATGCTCAGCGCCAGGTAGGTCGCGGCGCGGGTCAGGCCGGCGTCGTAGCGGGCGTCGTACCACATCACCCCCACGGTCCCCGTCGCCGGGTCCACCGCGAGCGTCGGCTGGAACTGCGCGCGGCTGCCCTCGCTGAAGTTGTCCGCCAGCACGTCGTCG
>JANXTD010000115.1 GCA_025352585.1 Fimbriiglobus sp. | reverse complement strand
CACGCGGCCATGTTGCGCACCGCCCCCAGCAGCCGCACCTTCGGGCCGACCGCCGTCGCCACGAGGTCTTCCCCCGCCGCGAGCTTCTTGAGGGCGGCCGCCTCGAAGCCGTCAGCAGGCCGCGTCGCCATCGTTTCGAGTTCGACCATCCGCGGAAGAAACTCGCTCACGTAGACCGCCGGCTCGGGGTTGCGCACCAACCCGACGAGTTCCAGCCGCTCCAACATGTACGGCGGATCGGACTTCGGCAGATACTGGAAGGCGTGCGGCGTGAAGCCAGCCACCTCACGGCGACTCTTCAGATACCCGAAGCCCCGGAAGTTGACGAAGTTGCCGATACTGGTGGCGTGGAAGCCGAACAACTCCCGCACCTTGGCGTCCGGCGGCGCATCCCCCGAGCTTTCGATCTCCGACTTGTCACTGCGAGGTTGCGGAATCAGCTCGACAACTCTTGAAGCGCTGTTGATGTGGCTCCGCATGCGGATTTGGCCGACACCTGGCAAGACCGAGAATGTCTTGACGTGGCTTTTGTGGAGCTCGGCGAAGTCCTTCGAGTAGTCGAACAACTCCCGGTTGCCCTGCAAGTAGTTTTCTGTATCCGCGACTTGGCCCAAGTTGTCGCCCGCTCTGGGCTGAGGGGCCGGTAACCGCTCCTCCATCGAGACGAAGGGGTGGGACGCCCGCAGTTCGTCCATGTGGGCGTCGTAGTCGCGTGAGATCACGGTAACCCGATACCACGGGAACAGCACGACAACGAACGACAGCAAGCACGCAGCCGGCTTCCCGTAGTTCGCGGGGATCGGCACGGGGACGTGCAGCCGATCCCAGCACCGCCAGATCAGGAAATTCGCCACGGCGAGGATGCCCATCGACGCGGCGACGCAGTACGCGATCATCGCTCAGCCCTCGGGGTGGTCTCGGCGAGGCGGTACGAAAATGCCCCGAGCAAGTCGCCGCGCTGGCCGCCGTGGCACTCCACGCACGCGGCCATGTTGCGGATCGCCCCGAGCAGCCGCACCTTCGAGCCGACCGCGTTCGCCACGAGGTCTTCGCCCGCCGCGAGCCGCTTCAGCCCTACCGCCTCGAAGCCGTCCGCCGGCCGCGTGGTCACGGCGTCGAGTTCGGTCATCCGCGGCAGGAACTCGCTCACGTAGACCGCCGGCTCCGGGTGGCGGACCAGTCCCACGAGTTCGAGGCGTTCGAGCTCGTACGGCACCTGCGGCTTCGGCTCGCTCTCGAAGGCGTGCGGCACAAAGCCGGCCACCTCGCGGGGGTTTTTGAAGTAACCTAAGCTTTTGATGTTGGCGAAGTTCCCAATGCTGCCGACGTGAAAGCCGAAAAAGTCGCGGACCTTGGCGTCCGGCCAGGCGTCGCCGGTGGGTTCGATTTCGTCGCGTCGGACGCCGGGTTGGGGGATCGGCTCGGGGTAATCCTTGGAACGGCGAATTTTTGCGGGCCTAAATTGGCTGCTTGGCATTCGTTTCACGCCAAATCCAGGGGCTGAGGTAAAGTCTTCGACGTAATCACTGTGAAGAATTTTTAAATGCCATGCTTGTGAAAATAGTTGGTTCGGCTTGCCAATGATTTTCTCCGCCTCATCTAAGGTAGATGCAGACCAAGCAGGAGTCGATTTCGGCGTCGGCAGCCGATCCTCCATCGTGACGAACGGATATTCCGCACGGAGGTCGTCAATTTGGCGACGGTAGTCCAAAACTGTCCAAGCCACCATTCCCCAGCCCGCGGCGCATGCGAAGACCGTAATCCCACTCGCCACTCGCCGGCCGTACCGGGGGATCGTCAATCCGAGCAGACCCAGCAGGGAGATCGCAAGTTGAAGCGAAAACAACCAGAAGTGCGCAAGACAAGTACTGAACAGCCCACTACAAATCATACCGATTGGCATCGTAACTGATAGCAGCAACTCGATCGTTGTGAACTCGTCCCGCTTAGCGGGCAGCGTCCAAATCCCATAGTTCATCACCGCGAGGGTGAACAGTGAGGTCAAGATCATGACTTCGAGCATGGTCAGCACTCCGAGTCGAGCGTGAGACGTGCCGCCATCCTACCACGCCGGCGGGTCGTGCGGGCGGGCGTATCCGGACAGGAACAGGCCGCGGACGGTTTCTCCCTCGCAACTGTGCGCGATCGGCACCGCGGCGTCGGGGTCGTCGAGCCGCAGCGTGAGGGTCGCCGTGTCGTCGTTGGGGTAGTTGGGGTCGTAGATGTGGAGCGTCACGCGGCGGCCGTCGGGGCTGAGCGTGTAGCCG
>JANXTD010000111.1 GCA_025352585.1 Fimbriiglobus sp. | reverse complement strand
TTGGCCTCGACCGGCGGCGCGACGGCCGTCACCGGCGACAACGCCGCGACCGCCACGGCGACCGTCGGCGTCGGCCTGCTCGCCGCGATCGGCGGGGCGAGCCTGGCCCTGGCGAATCTCGCGTCCGTGACCTTCGACGACTCGCTCGACGGCACCGGCCGCGCGGTGAGCCTGACCGGGACTGCCCTGACCGGCACCGCAGCCTCGGCGGCGATTACGCAATCGAACCTCGGTGCGGTCCGCTTGAAGTTGGGCCTCGGCAACGACACCGCTGCCGTCAGCGTGACCGGCACCGCGGTGAGCGTCACCAGCAGCGGCGGCACCGACGCCGTCAACGCTACCCTCGCGCAGTCGGCCGCCGGGGTTCTGGCCGTGACGACCGACGGCACCGTCGGCACCGTCCGCTTCACGAACGCCACGGCCGGCGGCGGCTCGCCGTGGGTGCTCGACCAGGGCACGCTCACGGCCAACGGCAACGCCGTCCTCGTCACCGCCCCGGCCAGCACGCTGGCGCTGACGGTCAACCCCGGCCCCGGCGGCACCGTCCGCGTCCAGCGCGTGGACCAGCCGACGACACTCACCCTCGCCGGCAATGGCGGCATCCTCACCGTCGGCGGCACCGTCGGGGCGGTCACCGCGACCCTCGACGACATCGCCGCGCCGCTGACCCTCGGGGCCACGTCCGGCGGCCAGACGCTGCTGCTCGACGACACCGCCGGCGAACTGAACCTCGGGGCACCCCGGCTGCGCACCATAACGAACAGCGCGATCACCGGGCCGGGCCAGAAGGGCGCGATCTCCTACGACGCGGCCAAGTTCGGCACCGTCCGCGCCACCTTCGGCCCGGCCAACGACCGGGTGACGCTCGCCGGGGCCGCCAGCGTCGCTTCGGTCAACGTCGGCACCGGAACCAACGCCGTGACGGCCGGCGGCACGCTCTCGAACGCCCTCGCCGTGCTGGGCGGCACCGGCAACGACACGCTGACCCTGACGCCCGGCACCGGCCGCGTGACCTTCACCGGCGGGGGCGGAACCGACGCGGCCGTGATCGACGCGACGGCGATCCTGACCAACTCGAAGGGCGACTTCACGGGGCTGGTGGCGAACCTCGAAGGCCTGCCGCGGCTGACCTTCGCCACCGCCGCGGGCGCGAGCCTGGCCGTCAAGCTCGGGGCAGGGAACAACACCTTCGAGGTGGACACGAAGACCTTCGCCGGCGACTTCCAGGTGACCAGCGGCGGCGGCAACAACCTGTTCACCGTCCGCAACGTGCCGACGGCGTTCGGCCAGTACCGCTTCCAGGGCGGGGCCGGGGCCGACACCTTGACCCTGCGTATGAACGCGCCGACGGCCGGGCAGTTCGCCAAGGTCCTGCCCGCCGTGGACCAGCTCGTGATCGACGACAGCAGTTACGGCGGCGCGGTCGCCTGGGTCTCGACGGGGACTGCTGTCACCGCTAACGGCCTGAGCGTCGTGGACACCCAGGGGGCCGGCCGCGTCAGCATCCTCGGCGGCGGGTCGAACGCGAACAGCCTGACCGTGTCCGGCACCGGGGCCAACCCCGCGGCGATCGACCTCGACGGCAACGCCGTGTCGGTGTCCGAAGGCCTCGCCGTGCTGGGCCAGAGCGGCACCCCGTCGTCCGGGCTGGCCGTCCCCGTGACGCTCGGCTCGCTGGGCGGCGCGAACGTCGTCGCCGCGACCGCCGACGGCACGCTGGTCTTCGCGGCCGGACCCAACGACGGCAGCGTCACCGTGCTACGCTCCTCGCCGGCCGGGTTCACCCTCGTCGAGAACTTCACGACCGCCAACTTCACCAACGCCACCGCGCTCGCCGTGTCGGCCGACGGCAGCTACCTCTTCGCGGCGACGCTGGTCAACGGCAACGCCGCGATTTTCAGCCTGCGGATCGACGCGGTCACCGGCCGCCTGTCGGTCGCCAACACCGTCGTCATCGGCGTGCCGTACCCGTTCGTCGCCCTGTTGCCCACGCCCGACGGGCTGAACCTGTTGGCCCTCCACCAACAGGGCCAGCAGGCCGGCATCGACCCGCTGGTCAAGTTCACCGTGAACGCCGCGACGGGCGGCCTGGCCGCGGCGCAGGGCTACCTGAACTTCAGCGGGGAGATCGCGGGCGTGGCCCTGACCCTGAGTGACGACGGCGGCACCCTGTACGTCGCCAAGAAGACGACCGTCGATGTCTACACCCGCAGCGTCGCCGGCACCCTGACGCTGGCCCGCACCCTCGATGCCACGACCGGGCTGGAGATCGCCCCGTTCCGCCAGCTCTCGGCGAGCGGCGACGGCCAGTTCCTGTTCAGCCTCGCCAGCGACGGCACGCTGTCCGCGCACCGCCTCCAGACCCGCTCCGACCACGGCCTCACACCGGGCGATCTGCTCCCCGTGGCGGCGCTGACGGTCGGCGCGGATGTCGGGTTGAACGCGCACCTCGGCGGCGGGGTCTACGGCACCCTGCCGTTCGCCTACGACGCGGCGACCGGCATCCTGGCGGTGGTCGGCACGGTCAACGGCGACGCGATTTACCGCGTCCTGTTCTACCGGTACGACGGCGTCGGCTTCGTCCACCAGACCGCCGACGCCTTCAACCCGACCGACCGGCCGGTCAACTTGGCGTTCCACGGCACGACCCTGGACGTGCTGCTCGCCGGCTACCGCGGGGGCAACGCCAACTACGCCATCGCCGGCATCCTGACTCGCTACGGCTTCAGCGGGTCGGGGTCCACATTCACGATCAACTCCAACGTCCGGGGGGACCTCCAGGGTGCCTACCGGCAGCCGACCTACGCCGACGGCAACCTCGCGATCACCTCGAACGGCACCCAGACCACCGACATCTTCACGTCCAACTACGCCGACGGCTCGAACCTGGTGTTCACGGTCCACAGCAACCGCAACGGCGGCTCGTACTTCCCCGACACGCAATTCGCCGGGATCGGCCGCATGGTCGCGATGGCCGTGAAGCCGGGGACGACCGACCTCTGGACCGTGACCAAGACGTACGTGGCCGGGGACGCCGTCTTCACCCTGCGGGTCATCCGCGTGAGCTACAACGGCACCAACGCCCCGCTGGAGAACCTCGACCTGATCGCCACGGTGGAACTGCCGACCGCGACCAACTACTCCAGCATGAACCTGCAATTCTCGCCCGACGGCGGCACGGTTTACCTGTACACAGGCGGCAGCGGCCCCGCGATGTGGTTGCCGACCGCCAACCCGTCGGGCCTGGTGGAGACCGACGTCCACGCCATCTCGACAGCCGCCCTGACCGGCCGCTGGCTCGGCACCCTGACGATCGGCTCGGGCGGCCGCGTCTACGTCGCCGACTCCGTGTCCACGGACGTGACGGCCCTAACCATCTTCGACTCGATCACCGTTGCGACCCCGACGCCGACCGGCTCGGCCGACGCCGGCTCCGGCGCGTTCGCCACCGGCACCGGGATGAACCCCGTCACCGGCGTGGCCGTGTCGCCTGACAACAAGGTTCTGTACCTGACACGAGTTACCGGCGGCGTGTCGGGCCTGGTCCTCGACGCCGGCGGCGGCGTCCCCGTCGCCGTGGCCGGCACCTTCGCCGCGTTGGGCGTCGCCGAACTCCAGAACGTCACCTCGCTGACGCGCTCCGGTAACAGCCTTTACCTGACCTCCACGACCTCGGCTAACAACTCCGTCGTCCGCTACGACCTGAACGCGACGACCGGCCTGCCGACCGGGGCCGGGGCCGGGGCGACGGCGGCGTCCGCGACCTTCAACGACGGCAACGCCGTGAAGACGCCGAAGCAACTCGTCGTCGCCAACGGGACCGTCTTCGTCGCCTCGGCCGGGACCAACGGCGTCACCTCGCTCAACGCGACGACCTTCAACGCCTCGACCGCGCGCACCGCCGTCCGCGGCCAGTCGTTCACGAGCCAACTCCCCGGCTTCGACGCCGTCGCCACCTCCGCCGACGGCCGCTACGTCTACGGCGTCTCGACAGCCGGCAACGCCGTCGCCTCCCTCGACACCACCAACGGCGTCGCCCGCGGCTTCGTGGACGGCTTCGACGGGGCCACCGCCCTGGCCGGCGTGTCGCTCCTCGCCGTCCGGGCGAGTGGCAACAGCGACTACCTGTACGCCCTCGCCCCGAGTACCGGCACCGTGACCGTGGTACGCCGGCGCAACGGCGGCAACCTCACGATCGAAGGCACCTTCACCGACGCCAGCCTCGTGGGCGCGACCGCTTGGGTGTGGTCCGCGTCCAACAGTCGGCTCTACGCCGCGACGGGCACGACTGTCCGCCGCTTCGACCTCGGTGGGAACCTCCCAATCCTCGCCGGCACCCTGAGTGTCACCGCGCCGGCCGCCGTGACCGCGCTGGCCGTGGACTCCGACGGACGCGTCTACGCCGCCGGCGGCGGCCGCCTGAGCGTGTACGCCAGCAATCTGGGTTCCGCGACCGTGACCGTCTCGGGACTCCCGAACGCCACGTCGGTCCTCGCCTCCGGCAACCGGGTGTTCGTGGCCGGGTCCGACGGCAGCCTCACGGTCCTGCGCTGGGACGCCGGTTTCACCGCCCTGGCCGTCGAAAGCACCTTCCGCCAGGGCGTCGGCGGCGTGACCGGGCTGTCCGGGGTCTCGTCGCTCGCCGTGAGCACCGACGGCCGCTTCGTCTTCGCCACCGGCCCGCTCTCCGGCGGCGTCTCGGTGTTCGCGCTCAACACAGTTGCGGATCGCTTCCGCTTCACGCAGAACGTCCGGGACGGTCGCGGCGTCAACGGCGTGACGACCCCGACCGGCCTTGCCGTGGTCGGCAACACGCTGTGGGTCAGCTCGCGGACCGGCCCCGGCGGCTCGGCCGGCGGCTTCGCCCCGCTGACGATCACCGCGCCCGGCGCGACCGCCCAACCGGTCGCCCTCCTGACGAGTTTCAGCAACGTCTCCGCCCTGACGATCCAGGGCAGTGCCCAGCCGGACACCCTCCGCGTCCTGAGGGCACCGGACTCCAAGACCAGCGTCGTCACCGTCAACGGCGGCGGAGGCGGCGACGCTATTTCGGTGTTCGACGTGGGCAACGGCAAGTCGCTCGCGGTCAACCCCGGCCCCGGTGTGGCAAGCGTCACCGTGAACCAGTCCGTGGCCAACTCCGGGTCGGCCGCCCTGACGATCACCGCCGACAGCGGCAGTACCTCTGTCAGCATTCAGAACCTCCGCAGCAACGCCACGGTGGAGCTGTTGGCCGCCGGGGGCGGCGCGACTGACATCGTCCGGGTGAGCGGGGCGGGGTTGGCCGCGGGGGCGACCCTGACCGTCAAGGGCAACGTCGCCACCCAGCCGACCTCCGGGTCCGCGATTGTCTACGGCGGCGACGGCGTCCTCACCCTGAGCGGCACCGACGGCACGGTCACACTGCCGGGCCGCGGTTCGGTCAGTTACACCGGCTTCCGGGCGTCCGGGCCGCTGCAACAGGTTCTCGTCCAGGGCACGCCGACCCCCGCCATCACAGTCAACCCGCCGGGCGGAATCGCCGAGGGCGGCACCGCCACGTTTACCGTCGCCGACGGCTCGAACCTGCCGGGCGTCACGTTCGGGTGGGACTTCAACGGCGACGGCAACTTCGGCGACGCCGCCGGGGCCAGCGTCACGCTGACCTGGGCGCAACTCCAGTCGTTCGGCATCCGGTCGCTGGGCAACTACGCCGTGGCCGCGCGGGCGACCAGCACGCAATCGGTCGCCTTCGCGGGGCAGACCTACACCAGTTCCGCCGACGCCGCGGCGACACTCGCCGTGAGCAACACGGCCCCGACCCTGGCGACCCCGACGGCCTTCGCGGCCTCCCTCGGCGTGGATTACACGGTGCCCCTGACCGCGACCGACCCCGGCGACACGGCCGTCACCGGCTGGTCGGTGAACTGGGGCGACGGCACCACCGACGCCCTGGGCGCGACCGCCACCGCCGCGGCCCACGCCTACGCCGACCCCGGCGACTTCCTCGTGACCGTGACCGTCACCGACACGACCGGCAGCACCTCGACGAGCTACACCGTCGCCGCGCGGCCGGGCGTCGGGTCGGTAACTCTGAGCACGCTGAGCACGATCACCGCCGCCGACGGCCTGGTCGCCACCCCGTTCGCCCCCGGCTCCCCGTTGCGGTACGAGTGGAGCCTGAACGGCGGCGGCACCGCCTTCACCACTGCTGGCCCGACCCCAACTCTCACCGTGACCCTGGCCCAACTCGTCGCCGCCGGCGTCACCGGCCCCGGAAACGTCACACTCACGGTCACGGCCGTGTACACCCTCGGGGCCGGCACGGTCCAGTCGGCGTCTCCCCCGGTCACCCTGTCCGTCGTCAACCCGACCCCCGCCGGCACCCTGACGCCGAGCGTCCTGTCGGCCCCCGAACGCAGCGCGACCGGGGCCGTCACACTGACCGTCACCGGCCTGACCCCGACGTTCCCCGGCACGACCTACACGGTCCGCTACAACTTCAACAACGACGGCACCACGTTCACGGCACCGACCGCCCCCGGCGTCGCGGTCAGTGTCCCGGCGGGCGTGTTCGTCGGCTCCGGGCCGAAGACGCTCCGGGCCGTCGTGACCGACAGCCTCGGCACCAGTACGACGCTGTACTCCACGATCACCGTCACCGTCGTCGCCCCGGTCCTGGTTCTGACGCCGCCCGCCGGGTCGGTGGGCGAGGGGACAGCCGCGACCGTCACCGCGACGTTGACCGACCCCGGCCTGCACGTCACCGGCTTCCTCGTGACGTGGGGCGACGGCACCACCACTCCCTACGCCGACCCGAGCACGCGGTCCTTCGCCCACGCCTACGCCAGTGGCGCGGTCGGCGGCACCGCCTACGCCGTGACGGTCGTCGCCCGCAGTGCGACCGGCGACGCTTCGGCGGCGTCGAGTGTGACAGTCGTCAACGTCGCCCCGTCCGTCACACTCTCGACCACGACCCCGACCGTGACCCTGGGCGTGGCGAACGCCTTCGTCCTGAACGTCGCCGTGACGGACGCCGGCACCGACACCCCGCTCGGCTACGCCGTCGATTGGGGCGACGGCACCGCGACCGACGTGGCGGGGGCCGAGCCGCTCGCGTTCCATACTTACGCCACACTCCCGGCCGGCGGGGCGTACACCGTCCGCCTGCTGAGCTTCACCGACAGCAGCGGCGTCTACACCCCGGCCGCGACCGTCAGCGTCACGGTGACGAACGCCCCGCCGGCGGTGGTCGCCGGCACCGTCCGGCTGCCGTCCCTCGGGGCCCAGGGCCAACCGCTCTCCCTCGCGGCCGCCGCCGGCGGCGTGGTCACC
>JANXTD010000092.1 GCA_025352585.1 Fimbriiglobus sp. | reverse complement strand
GGCCAGCGGCGCGGCCGGCGCGGCGACGGTCGGCAGCGCGTCGAGGCCGCCGGGACTGAGCCGCGCGGCCGCGGACTCGGCGGCGAGCCGGTCGAGGACCAGCCGCACCGCCAGGAACTCGTCGAGGCTGCCCCTCGTGATCGCGTGGGCGACCGAGTCGGCGCGCAATTCGACCTGCTGCACCATGCCGCCCCAGCCGCGCAGGGCCAGGAAGGTCAGTTCGAGGAACTTCGACCAGTCGCCGACGGGCAACTTCAAGGCGGCGAGTTCGCGGGCCACGACCTCGGTCGCGCTCAGGCCGCGCAAGCCACGCAACGCCTCGGGCAGCTTGGCCGCCCAGGCGTCGAGCAGGCCGTGCGTGCCGGTGTACAGGGCGATGAACGCCGCCAGGAACCCACTGGCGCGCTCGGGCAGCGGCCAGCGCGACACCCCCTGGTCGAGGTACGCCGCCGTGAAGCGCGTCAGCAACTCGTTCACACCCGCGTCGGCGTCGGGTCCGCCGGCCGCCAGCACGCGGTCGCGCGGCCGCAACAGTGGCACCGGCGGCGCGACCGGCAGCGGGGCCAGTGTCGCCCCCCGCAGGGCGACGCGCCAAACCGCTTCGAGCGTGAACGCCTCCCAGTCGGCGTCCGACCAGCGTGGCACCCGGCCGGCCCCGCCCAGCCTCGCGAACGCCGGCCGTAGCGCCTCGGGCACCGCGCCGTTGACGAGGTCACGCAACACCCAGCGCCGCGTCTCGCCGGGCAGCCGCTGGCCGGCCGGCGTCGCGTCGGGGCGCAGCCGCGTCAGCGCGTCGGTCTCGGCCATGAACCACTTCAACTCGACCGCCGGGCCGACGCGCAGGGGGTACTCCATCATGCCCGCGCGCAGTTGCAGCCGCGTGCCGAAGCCCAGGACGCGCTCGTCGGCGCGGGGGCCGAGGTCGAATTGCAGCACGTCGCGCACGTCGGCGGGGCGGATGCGGCCGAGGCGCAGCTTCTCGCGGTAGGTGTCCTCGGGCAGGTACGGCTTGCAGCCGAAGACCGCGCCGCCGCGCTGCACGCCGTCGTCGAAAGGCTGGTCCTCGAAGGCGTGCAGCGTGTTGTGGTGGATGAACACCGTGATCGGCCCCTGCGCCGGCAGCAGGTGGGCGGCGTGGTCGATCGCGAGCCGCAGAACCTGGGCGGGGGTCTTCGGGGCGTCCGGGGGGGCGTCGGTGTGATGGTCCACAGTGAGCCTCGGGAGGGGGCAGCAAGGTGAGCGGCACTCGACGAATAACTTCTAACCGTCAATTCATCAAAGCAACCGACATGCCGTCCGCCATTTCCACACCGTTTGGGGTCGTTTGTCACGGTCACGTCCGATTCGGTGGCCGCTGGCCGCGCACCCTGGTCGAGATCAGAACAGTCGGCGGGCGCGGCCGGGTCGTCGCCACTCGGCCAGGAGTTGACGCTGCGACGTGCTCATCGGGTAGTCGGCCAGTTCCCCCGCCGGCACCTCGCGGCACTGCGTGTAGTGCCCCGCCGCGAAGCTGCCGCTACGCCGTCGTGCCGTAAACCCTGTCAGCGTAATGGCGTAGCGCGTCACGCCGTGCCTCACCGTGGCGACCTCCTCGCCGAGCGCGACCGTGAAGCCGGTCAGTTCGCGGACCACCCGCGTCGCGGCCGATTCGAGCGTCTCCCCCGGCGCGACCTCGCCGTGCGGCACCTCCCACATGCCGGCCCAGCGCTTGGCGTCGGGACGCCGTTGAAATAGGCAGACTGCCCGCTCGTCGTGCAGGACGACGCCCACTTCCGCGACGTTGGTGATGATTTTCGCCTTCGGTCGCGGCGGAATCGTCGCCTGCAATCCGAGCCGCCGGGCCTCGCACCACTTCGCCACGGGGCACTCGTCACAGCGTGGGGCGACGGGCGTGCAAACCGTCGCGCCGAGTTCCATGAGCGCCTGGTTGAAGTCGCCGATGCGGGCGTCGGGCAAGACCGCCGCCGCCGCCGCCCAGACCCACTTCTGGCCGGCCCCCGCACGCGGGTCGAGCGGCGACGCGAACCAGCGGGCCAGCACGCGCAGGCTGTTCGCCTCGACGATCGGCAGCTTGCGCTCGAACGCCTGCGACATCACCGCGCCGAGAATGTAGCGTCCGACGCCGGGCAACTCCGCCCAGACGGCGGGGTCGTCCGGCAGCGCGTCGCCGTGGTCGGCGACGAGCCGCTTGGCCGCGGCGTGGAGGTGCCGCGCCCGCCGGTAGTAGCCGAGGCCTTGCCACAGGTGCAATACCTGCTGCTCGTCGGCGTCGGCCAGGTGCCGCACGGTCGGGAACGCCACCAGGAAGCGCTCGAAGAAGGGGATGACAGCGGCCACGGTCGTCTGCTGGAGCATGACCTCGCTGACCCAGATGCGGTAGGCGTCGCGGGAGTTGCGCCAGGGCATCGGCCGGCGGTGGGCGTCGAACCACGCCAGCAGTGCCCGGCGCAGGGCCGGCAGCGTGCGGTTCGTCCAGGTCGCGGGCGGGGCGAAAGGGGGTTCGGGCGCGGGCAACGGGGAAGCCTTGAAGTTGGCGAATTCTGGTTGGCCGGACGCGCCAGCGACGGGAGCAAATCCGTGGAGGCGATGCCGGTGGGAAGTGACCGCTTCGTCTACTCCCGCCAGCGTAGCCCGCCGGGATTTGCTCCCGTCGCTGGCGCGTCCGGCCAACCAGAATTCGCTTACCGCGGCCGGCGGGTCATCTTCGAGAGCAGGTCGCGGGCGATCGACGACGAGTCCTCGGGCGAGGGGATTTTCTTCTTGTCCTCGACCTTCGGCACCACCGGGTTGCCGAAGGCGTCCACAGCCGGCATCTCCATGACCGTGCTGCCCTCGGGCACGTGCGGCGGGTCGCCGTCCTCGTCGTTCATGCCCAGCAGCATCGCGGCGATGTGGTCGTCGCCGTGCTCGACCGCCGGCGTCGGTTTCGCGGCCGGCTTGGGCGGGGCGGCCGGCTTCGACGGCCGCGACCCGGCGGCGGGGATCGGGTTCGCCCCCGCCGCCGCGACCGGCTTGGGCGCGGCGACGACCGGGGCCAGCGAGACCGCCGGGGCCGGGGCGGCGGCGGCCGTGACCGGCCGCAGGCTCGTCGCCGACGAGGGCGGGACGACGCTCTTGAGCGAATTCGGCAGCGGCGTCGCGTCCGACCTCGCCCCCAGCATTTTCACGGTGAAGTCGAGCGGGCCGACGCGGACCTTGTCGCCCTCGACGAGTGGGCGTTCGCCTTCGACTTGTTGGTCGTTCACGAACGTGCCGTTGGTGCTGCCCAGGTCCTTGACGAACGGCTCGCCGTCCTTGTAGAAGACCGCGCAGTGCTTCTTGCTAATGGCGGGGCTGGCGGGGCGCAGGTTGCAGTCCTCGTCGCGTCCGATGACGAACTGGCTACCGGCGATGGCGATTTCCTTGCCGGCGTAAATCCCGGACGCCACAACGAGAACGATCTTCATAACGGGTGCGCCTCCAGACGCCCGCGGCCGGCCCGACCACCGGGCACGGCCACGCCACAAGGTTCCAGGAGTCCATGTCCACCGGCCGCGTCGCCCGCGTCGGCGGGGTCCTCGCGGCCGGGATTCTTCGACCTTCGACGGCTGGCGGCGCGTAGTAGTTTTCGGCGGCCGCCACCGCCCCGATAAATCTTACCAGCCGAGTGAGCGCTGATGCAACTGCCAAGCCCATTTTCCGCGCGGCGGTTCATTCCCGCCGCGTTCGCCTGCCTGGTTTTGGCCGCCACCGGGTGCCCGTCCGGCCCGACCCCGCCGCCGCCGCCCGTCGCGGGGCCGGCCCGAATCCGCCTGTCCGTAGCCTGCACCGACCCGGTGTACGCCGCGCGACTCGGCCAGCAAGCCAAGGCGTGGGCCGGCCGCACGGGGGTAATCGTGACCGTCGTCGCCGACCCGGCCGCCGCCGACATCCTGGTGATCCCGCCCGGCCGCCTCGGCGCGACGCTGACCACCCCCGGCCTGGCCTGCCTGCCGCTGCCGGCCGCGTTCAAGGCCGCCGACCACCCGCTGTTGCGCGGCCGCATCGCCGAGGCGTACCGCGACACGCTCGTGAATTGGGCCGGCGAGGTCGTCGGGCTGCCGCTGCTGGCCGACGGCGCGGCGCTGGTCTACCGGGCCGACCGCTTCGCCGCCGAGGCCGACCGCGCCGGGTTCGCCCGCCGGACCGGCCGGCCGCTCCAGCCGCCGCGCACCTACGAAGACGCCCTCGACGTGGCGGCGTACTTCCGCGCCGCCGACGGCCGGCCCAGCCTGCCGCCGCTGCCGGCCGCGCCGGGCGAACTGAGCACGCTGTTCCTGCGCGTCGCCGCCTGCTACGACCGCCCCGCGGCCACGGAGGTGGTCGCGCGCGACGCCCCGCCGGCCCCGGCGTCGGCGCTCGACCTGCTCGCCGACCCGTTCACCGGCGAGCCGCGCTTCGGGAAGCCTGGGTTCCTGGCCGCGGCGCGCTGGCTCGCCGCGAGCGCCGCGTACCGGCCCAAGCCGGGGGCCGCGCCCGACGCCGGCGGGGCCGTCCTCGAATTCCTGGAACTGCGCGACCTCGGCCAGTTGCCGCTCGACCCGGCGACCGGCGGCGTCGCGGCCCGCTTCGCCGTGGCCCCGCTGCCCGGCACGCGCAACTACTTCGACGCCGACGGCAAGCCGGTCGCCGCGGCGGGGGGCGGAAACTCCGTGCCGTTCCTGGGGACGCACACGCTCGTCGGGG
Organism: Fimbriiglobus sp.; assembly: GCA_025352585.1. Lineage (GTDB taxonomy): Bacteria > Planctomycetota > Planctomycetia > Gemmatales > Gemmataceae > Fimbriiglobus. The sequence continues at coordinate 10,956 of JANXTD010000092.1, read as the reverse complement.
TCGTCCGCCAGAGTTGCGCCGAGCCGCAGGCCGCCTGGGACTTCCTGGCCGACGCCGCGGCCGCGCCCGGCAGCGCCGCGGCCCTGAGCGACCCCGCGACCGGCGGCGGCCCCTTCCGCCGCGAGCACGTCGATGAGGCCAACGAAAAGTTGTGGCTCGGCTACAAGTTCGACGCGGAGCAGTCGCGCCGCCTGGCCCAGGCGATGCGCGGCTTCCTGGCGCTGAACGTCGCCAACCCCGCCACGATCACCCGGCTACCGGACGCCGACGCCCGCCAGGCCGCGCTCGAGGCGACCCTGCGGCGGCTCGGCACCGGCGAGGTGGCCCCCGAGGCGGCGATGGCCGAGGCGACGGCCGCCTGGAAGGCGCTCGACGCCAAGGTGCCGCCCGCCGAGCTGGCCCGCCACCGCCGCAACGCCGTGGGGCTGCCGTAAGCCGGGAATCGCCCGTCAGCGGCGCGCGAACTCGCGGTCGAGGGCCACCAGCGCCAGCCGCACGTCGTCGAGCGTGCCGACGGCCACGAAGACGCGGAAGCGGTGGTCGCCCGCCGCGACGCCCGCCGCGACGCCCTTAGGGGCGCGCGAGCGGAAGACGCAGTTCCACTTGACGACCTTCTCGGCCGCGAAGCGGAAGCGGCCGTAACCGGCGGCCTCGTCGCCCGGTGACGGCTGGTCGGGCGAGTAGACGCCCATCGCGTGCCCGCCGGACTCCGTGGCGAACACGACCGGCGACGCCTGCTCGCCGGGGCCGTCGCCGAGGGCTTCGAGTTGGCCGGTCGCCGCCGCGAACTTGCGGAAGACGGCGAACTCCGGCGGCATGTAGCCAGTCAGCGCCTCGAACTGCGCGAACGTGTGCCGCTCCCCGGCCGGCACGGTGAAGGTCACGTCGTACTCCAGCACGTTGGCGAGCGCGCCGTGGCCGACGCGGACCCGCTTCGCCAGCAGGTGCCGCGAGACGGCGGCGTCGTTGAGGGCCGGCCGCCCCGCCGACTGCTCGCCGGGCTTGAGCCAGAAGGCCATCCGCGTCGTCGTGCGCAGTTCCGCGGCCGTCGCCTTGAGACTGACGAGTTCGCTCGTCGAGGTCGGCCCGTCGCCGTCGGCCCGCGACCCGGCCTCGGTGGGGTTGAAGCGCTCGGCCCAGAACTCGCCCTTCGCGGCGCGGTCGAAGCTGGCCGCCGACTGGAGTTGCCGGCCGTGGTCGGCGCGGTCGATGAACTCGCGGCCGCCCCAGGTCAGCGAGTCGATGGCCCCGGCGAACCGCGCGGTCGTGCGGACGACGATGGCGGAGCCGCCGAATTCGCCGCGAATCGTCGCGTCGCCGCTAACCGGCGGGGCGGCGACGGCGAGCGCGAGTAGCAGGGTGGGGAGCATGGCGACTCGGGTTCGTGCAGGATCGAGTTGCCTGTTGTAGGTCGGGCGTCGGGGCGTAGCCGAAGTATTCGCAGACCCGCTGCTTCAACTCCGCGCCCCCGAGCTGGCGCACCGGCTCGGCGACCGCCTCAGGGCGCGGCCGGTCCGTCCTGATCGAGGCAGACGGCGGCGAGCGGGGCGAGCGTCCCCAGGCCGGTCGGCGCGGGAGTGCTTTCAGATCGCCGTCGCGGTCGCGCCAGGCGGAGCGGTCCGTTCCCCGACCCTTGACGTGACGCGGGGGCGTTCAAGGGAGGTCGGCGTCGCCGAACGCCACCTCCAGGGTGACGCCGGACTTGTAGTCCCAGGCGTACAGCTTCTTGCCGTTCGGCGTTTTGACATATGCTTGAACTCTCTGCGCGTAAATATGCTCTCTTTCGTAGAGTATATAGAATGACTCGCCGGCCTTGAGTTTCCATTCCCGCGGCAACGTAAAACTCTCCTTGTCACCAGAGGACTTCACGAAATAGTCGATGTCGATTGTCACGGTCGATTTCGAGTTGTTCTTTACCAACACGTCGCCGGCCTTGAGATACTTCTGGTAATCGCCGTCGAGTTCGAGCGATTTCGCAACGTCCTCCCTGTACCCGACGCGGTCATAGCGCTCACGCTTCGAGAAGCCGCGGACCCAGAACATACTGGCTTGGACATCCCGACTGGGTTTGACCTCGATCACCTTGGTGGAGTCGTCAATGGCCTCCTTGTAAGAGCCGACCATGTAGTTGGAGTTGGCCCGATTCTTGTAGACCGCCCAGCCGCTCGCCCCGAGGCTCACCGCCCGGTCGAGGTCCGTCACGGCCTTGACGTACTCCTTTTGATTGCAGTGCCAGTCGCCGCGGCTCTCGTAGACTTGCCGGTTCACGCTGCCGAGGTCGATGGCCCGCGTCAAGTCCGCGACGCCGTCGCCCGGCTTGTCGCCGGCGTACTTGCACAGACCCCGGACTTCCCACGCGAGCAACCATTTCGAGTTACACTCGAGTGCGTCATCGCAATCTCGGATCGCGTCAGTAGGAAGACCTAGCTTGTACAAAGACCACCCGCGGTTTGCGAGGTACATCGCGTTTTTCGGGTCGAGTTTCATCCCCTTGTTCAGAGATTCGCGGGCGAGAGCGTGGTCCCCTTTCATCTGGTAGGAGACCGCGAGGCAGTTCCACAGTTCCGCGAACCCAACTCCATGCCCGAGTGACGCCTTGTAGTCTTCGATGGCGTTGTCGTACTTTGCTAATGCGTGGTAGGCATACCCCCGCTACATGAGGGACTCGTCATCCTTCTTGTTGACCCCGAGGGCCGCGGTGAGGTCGGACACGGCGCGGCCGTACTCCTGCTTGGCAATGAAGACATTGCCCCGGCCTTTCAACGCCGGCAGGCACTTCGGCTCCAGGTCGATCGCCTTGGTGTAGTCGATCAGCGCCACCTCGATCGCCTTCAACTCGTAGTAGGCCTGGCCCCGCGCCACGTAGGCGTCGCTCGAGGACTCGTCGAGTCGAATGGCGATGGCGTAGTTGGCCATCGCCCGGTGGTACTCCTTCTTGGCCGCGCAGTCCCGGCCGCGGGCCAGGAACCCCCTGGCGCTCGAGGCGTTCTTCGTCGCCTTCTTGAGGTCGTCGATCTCGACCTCCTGGAGTTCGACGCGCTCCTCGAGCGCGCTGACGCGGCGCAGGATGTCCGTCAACTGGGTTTGCAGACCCGCCAGGGCCGAGCGGAGTTCTTCCTTGGTCACCCGGTCGTTCAGGCCCGCCCGCACCCGGCGGATCTCCTCCCGCATCTCGCTGCGGAGCGCGGTGTTCTCTTCGACCGCCTTCAACCGCCGGTCGATCTCTTGGATGTTCGGCTTGCCAGTGGCCGCGTCGCACAGGTTGTCGAAGGCCGCCCCGACCGCCCACTCGCCGATGGCCTTGGCGACGTAAAGGGTGACGGGGTCGGTCGCGCTCGCGCGGGGTGGGCTGAACGCCACCACCGCGAAGAGTACGACCGCGGTCGTCATGAAGTACTTCATCGCTGACCCTCACAGGTGTTCACGGTAGGCAGTACGGAAACGTCGCCGCCGTAACTTTGGTGGCTGGCGGACGCCGATGCTCAAAGCACCGACACATCACTTTCGCCGAGGGGAGTCAACAATTGAAGTAAAATTTTACGATTGCACTGAATTTTTCGGATTGGCCGGATCGGTGAGTGACTGTCCAGTCGAGGTGATAGGGTGCGTCGAGTGGCCCACGAGAACCTAATCCTAGCCTGATGACATCACCGACGAGCAGCGTCGGTCGATCGAGCCGCACCTGCCGGTGTCGGCCGGCGGGCGGCCCCGCGCCACCGAGCGGCGCGACGTGGTCGATGCCATTGCTGTGCGGGCGCGGCGCGTCGGCGGATGGGAACCGGGTAGAATGACGCCCCACCCTGACGCCGCCACCTGGACAACTCCCGATGACACCGCTGCGCCCTCGACTCGAAGCTTTGGAAGTGCGGGACACGCCGGCCGCCCCGTTTATCGACCTGGCCTACGGCTCGGCCGGGGTGGCGCGGGCGACCGGCCTGGCCAGCGTCGAGGACATCGCGGCGCGCCCCGACGGCTCCGTCGTCGTCGCCGGCCGCGTCGGGGCGACCGGCGGGGCGGCCGACTTCGGCGTCGTGAAACTCACGCCGGCGGGGCTGCCGGACCCGGCGTTCGGCGTCAACGGCCTGGCGGTGGTGGCGTTCGACTTGATCGGCCCCGGCCTGGGCGACGACCTGCCGGTGTCGATCACTTTGCTGCCGGACGGCGGGGTCGTCGTCGTCGGGACGGCGGCCGCGCCGGCGACGGCCGGCTTCGTCTTCGGCCCGCGGCGGGTGGTCCTCGCCAAGTTGACCGCCGCCGGGGCGCTCGACCCGGCCTTCGACGGCGACGGCCGGCTGACGCTGAGCTTCGCCGCGCCGGCCGACACGTCCGAGACCCCGCTCTCACTCGCGCTGAGGCCGGACGGCACGATCCTCGTGGCCGCGGCGGAGACGGCGGCGGACCAGACCGTGCAGGGTTACGCCCGCCGGTTGACCGCGGCCGGGGCGACCGACGCGACTTACGGGGCCGCCGGCCTCGCCTCGCTCGGCGCGGACACCGAGCTCGCCGCGGCGGACGGCACCGGCCGCGTCCTGGCCGTGCGCCGCAGGCCGAGTCCGCCGTCGCCGTCGCCGTTCCAGGCCGTCCTCACGCGGCTCGACGCGGCGGGCCAGGCGGACGGCGGCTACGGGACCGGCGGTCAGGCGGTCGCCGGCCCGTTCGCGGGGCCGGGCCTCACCACCGTGCGCCTCGGGCTGACGGCGCTGGCCGACGGCTCGGCGCTGCTCCTGTACAACACCGCCGGGATCACCAACCCGAACCCGGCGTCCTCGGCCCTCCTCAAGTTCAGCCCCGCCGGGGTTCGGGACACGACCTTCGGCAGCGGCGGGCCGACGGCCGCGCTGGCGGTGCCGACCGTGCGCGAGCGGCCGGGCGGGGGCCTCGTCGCGGTCCCCTCGAACGAACTCGCCGTCTTCGGGCTGACCGCCGGCGGCGCGGCCGACCCGGCGTTCGGGGCCGGCGGCACGATCGACACCTCGCCTGTGGACTTCGACCCCGTCTTCGTCGCCCCTATCCCAGGCGGGACCGCCGTCTACGCCGTCAGTTTGAGGGCCGACCCGGTGGTCGTCCGACTCCTGCCGGCCGGCGTCCAGCCGCCGACGCTGACCGGGCTGCCGGCCGCGCTGACGGTCGCGGCGAACGGTACGCAAACCCTCGCGTTCACCGTCGCCGACCCGCAGCAGTCGGCGGCGTTGCTCACCGTGACGGCCGCCGCCGACGACGTGACGCTCCTGCCGGCGAGCGGCCTCGTGGCGGGCGGGTCCGGGGCCGACCGGACGCTCGCGCTGACCCCGGTCGCCGGCCGCTCCGGGTCAACGTCGGTCCGCGTCACCGTCACGAACGCCAACGGTCTGACGGCGACCGGCGTCGTCGCGGTGGACGTGACGCCGCCTCCGGTCGTTCCCCCGGTGGTCCCGCCCGTCGTTCCTCCGGTGGTCCCGCCCGTAGTTCCCCCGCCCCCGGTGGTGCCGCTGCCGCCGGCGCTGGGCGGGACGACGCGCTTCGCCGTCGGGCCGGACGCGGGCGGAGTGCCGGTCGTCGGGGTCTACGGGCCGGACGGCAAGGCGGTGCGGACGACCAGCGTGTTCCAGGCGGGGTTCACCGGCGGCGTGCGGGTCGCGGCCGCGGACTTCACGGGCGACGGCGTCGCCGACCTCGTCGTCGGCAGCGGGCCGGGGGCGGCGAGCCGCGTCGAGGTCTACGACGGCGTCACCTTCCAGCGCCTCTTCGCCACCGACCCGTTCGAGGCGTCGTTCCTCGGCGGCGTCCTCGTCGCGGCCGGCGACCTGACCGGGGACGGCCGCGCCGACCTCGTCGTCACGCCGGACGACGGCGGCGGGCCGCGCGTGCGGGCGTTCGACGGCGCGACCTTCGCCCCGCTCGCCGACTTCTTCGGCATCGCCGACCTGGCGTTCCGCGGCGGGGCGCGCGCCGCCGTCGGCGACGTGAACGGCGACGGACGGGCCGACCTGGTGGTCGCGGCCGGCACCGGCGGCGGGCCGCGCGTGGCGGTGTTCGACGGCCGGACGGTCGCCGGCGACGGCGGCGGCCTCGCCCGGCTCACCCCCGACTTCTTCGCCTTCGAGCCGACCCTGCGCAACGGCGCGTTCGTGTCCGCCGGCGACGTGGACGGCGACGGCTTCGCGGACGTGGTGGCCGGGGCGGGGCCGGGCGGCGGGCCTCGCGTGACGGCGTTCTCCGGGGCGCAGCTCGCGGCGGGCCGCCAAGTCCGCGTCGCCGACTTCTTCGCCGGCGACCCGTCCGGGCGCGCCGGCGTGCGGGTCGCGGTCAAGAGCCTCGACGGCGACCGGCTGGCCGACCTCGTGACCGGCGTCGGCCCCCGCGTCGCGGCCTACCTGGGGCGGGCGCTCGCCGGCGCGGCCCCCGCCGAGGCGTTCGGGTTCGAGCCGACCCCCGGCGCGGCCGGCGTCTTCGTGGGGTGAGCCGACTGCCGGGCGAAAAGGGAGTTGGACCCGGCGTGGCACGGCAAGTACGTCAAGTAGGCGTCGAACCCCCCGACCGGAGCCGTCATGCCGCCGCGAAGCCACGACTACGTCCCTGGCGACGAGCCGGTGCCCGGCTACCGCCTGACCGACTACCTCGGCGGGGGGACTTTCGGCCAGGTCTGGAAGACGATTGACCTGGCGACCGGCAAGCACCTCGCGCTCAAGATCATCGACCTCTCGTACAGCTCCAGTGCCCTCAAGGAGTTCCGCGCGCTCAAGCTCGTGATGAACCTGGACCACCCGAACCTGGTGCCCATCGTCAAGGTTTGGCTCAAGGACAAGCACGGCCAGTTCCTCGACTTGCACACTGTCGATATGGCGGCTCAGAAGGGCAAGCTGAAGCTGCTGCTGATCCTGATGGGCCTCGGTGAGAGAAGCTTGAGCGCGAGGCTGAAGGAGGTCAATCGCGTGGCCGGGAGCGACGCGGAGGACGACGAGCCGATCACGCGCGGCATCCCGCCCGCGGAACTCCTCAACTACATGCTCGGGGCCGCCAGGGGCATCGACTACCTCAACGCCGCCCGGCACGAGGGCGTTGACTCAATGATCGACGGCCCGACCGTCCACTGCGACATCAAGCCCGACAACATGATGGTCGTCGCGGGCACGGAGGTGCAGATCACCGACTGCGGCCTGGCGGTGTCGCTGAATCAATACATTCGTAAAACAGTCGGTTCGGCCTTCTTGCCGGTTTACGCCCCGCCGGAACTCTCAGCGAACAAGCCGAACATCGGCACCGACCAGTACTCGCTCGCCATCAGCTACTACGAGCTGCGTACCGGCCGGCGGCCGTTCGCGGACGGCATGAACCAGCTCGAGATGGTGACAGCCCATGCCTTGGGCGACCTCGACTTGTCGTCGCCGATTGTTACGCGGGGCGAGCGGCGTGCGCTCGAGTGGGCGTCTGCCCGGCGCGTCACTGACCGCTACCGCACCTGCGTCGATCTGGTCAAGCAACTCGAGCGCGGCATCGAAGGGCTACTGGTGCTAGCCCCCGGCGAGCTACGAAAGCCTAGTTCGTTCAGCTTGGCAGCTCCGTCTCGCGCGCTCCCGAGTCCTGGCGCTCCGACCCTGGGCGACATGCAAGAACACAGGGTCGATCTGTTCACGCCCCCGGCGGTCGGCTGGCCGGCGGGCGGCGGGGAGCTATACATCTCGGGACTGCCGGCGGTGAAAGCACCCGGCAGTCGTCCAGCGGTCCTGACCAACCGCGATGACCCGACCGGCGGCGAGTTGCCGGAGCCGGAACTGGACCCGGAGTTGCAAGAGATCATCCGCGGCTCACAAGCCTCCTTCCACAAAGCGCGGCCGTCTCGCTACGACGGCACCGTCGCGCCGGCTCGGCCGCCCCTGCCGTCCGTGAAGCCGTCCCCCGGCTGGCTCGCGGCGCTCGGCGGGGTGGTCGCCGCGGGGCTGGGCGCGGCGGCCAGCCTGCTGCGCGGGCGTCACCGGGGCGTCGGGAGCCGGCGGCACACGGACGTGTCGTTCCCGGCGCGCGTACCGGTCGGCAAGGTCCAACTGCTGCGCGTCGCGGTCGTGCCGGCCGACGAGACGCTGCCGACCGGCGAGGTGCGGGCGCGGCCCAAGCCGCACGACCACGATGTCACGATGGCCCTCGACACGGCGACGCGGCTGACTGTGAGCGTCACGGCCGAGAACTTCGCCCTTGACGGCCCGGCGCGGGCCGAACTCGTCGTCCCGGCGGACGGATCGTCGATGGCGGTGACGTTCTCGCTGCGCGGGCTGGCGGTCGGGCCGGGGCGCGTCATGGTGGACTTCGCCCAGTGCGGCCGGCCAGTCGGCTCGGTGGACCTGCTGCCCGAAGTCGCGGCCGCTGGCGAGGGGGCCGCCGACTTCGCGGCCCCGGCGAGCGACGACTCGGACTTCACCCGGCCCGTGGCGTGGCCCGCGCCGGACGTGGTGCTCAAGGTGTTCGTCCACCGCTTCGCCGGGGGGCCGGGGCGGTTGCAGTTCGTCGTCTCGTCGGCCGGCCCGCGGCTGGCCGACCTGGCCGTCCTCGACGGCGACTTCGGCACGCGCGACCTGCACGCCGACCTCGGCGAGTGGGTGGCCGGACACCTGCGGACCCTCAGCGAGTTGGCGGCCGGCGGCGCGACCGACGAGGCGGCGGCGGTCCTCGCGGGCATCGGCGCTAGCCTCTACGACCAACTGCTGCCGCCCGCGCTCAAGGATCTGTGCTGGGTGTTGCGGGAGCGCGGCGTCCGCAGCGTGTTGGTGCTGTCGGACGACCCGCACATTCCCTGGGAGCTGCTCAAGCCGTTCCGCACCGACCCGGCCACCGGCGAGTTGCAGGAGGACGACTTCTGGGGCGCGACCTACGCCCTCACGCACTGGCTCCGCGGCCGGCCGCCGGTCGCGAGACTGTCGCTGCGAAAGGTGGTGGCGATGGCGGCCGGCGGGTCCGCGCCGCCGAGCCGGGACTCCGGCACCGTCACGCGCGACATCGTTCCGGTGGGCCAACTCGACGAGCAAGTCACGGCGAATACGCACTTGCCGTCGGCGGGCAAGGAGATGGACATGATGCGCTCGCTGGGGTCGGCCTCGGTCGCGGTCGAGTGCGCGCCAGCCTTACGCCGCCGGCTTCGGGAGTTGCTGGCGGCCGGCGAGTTCACGGCGCTGCACGTCGCCAGCCACGGGACGTTCGCCGGCGGCGCGGCCGATGCCTCGGCGGTCCACCTGGAGGACGGGGCGTTCCGCGCCGCCGAAATCTCCCCGCAAATGGCGGCGGCGCTGCGGCGGTGCGCCCCGCTGGTCTTCTTCAACGCCTGCCACAGCGGCCGGCTCGGCTTTGGCCTGACGCAACTCGGCTCGTGGGGGGCGCGACTCACGCAAGCCGGGTGCGGCGCGTTCGTCGGCTCGCTGTGGTCGGTGACCGACGACGCGGCGCTGGCCTTCGCCGGGCACTTCTACCGACGGCTGGGCGAGGGGCTGCCGATCGGTGAGGCGGTGCGGCAAGCCCGGCTCGCGGTGCGGGCCGATTACCCCGGCGACCCGACGTGGCTCGCCTACCGCTGCTTCGCCGACCCCGCCGCCCGGCTGGCAACGGTCGGCCCGCCCAGTTAAGCCGGCGCCCCGCACTTTCCCCTCTCGCCGCCCGGCCGTTCGTGGTACCCTGTCCACTCGCGAATCGTGGGCGGGGGGGCGGCATGGGCATCGCGGACGGCATCTTGAGACTGCTCGGCAAACTGCGGCTCTGGCAGCAGTTCGTCATCCTCGGGCTGTTCGTCCTCGTCGTGCCGATCACCATGACCAGCTCGCGCTTCCTCAACGAGGGCCGCGACATCCTCACGGCCCACGAAGTCATCGACCTCAGCGATGAGAGTAACCTGCGGGCCAACGAGATCCGCGAGGAGTTCGACTACTTGGTGCGCGACGTGGCCCGCGAGGCCCGCGCGCTCAACGGCCGGCCGCTCGACCGCTTCGACGAGGACGCCGAGAAGGCCTTGCAGCGGTTCAACCAGGAGCGGCCGCTCAAGATGCCCGACCCCGGCCAGGCCCCCGCCACCGCCGCCCAGGTCCGCCGCCGCTTCTTCGCCGACACCCTCGTCGAGTCCCACGCCGTGGCCATCGCCCGCACGCCGGCGGGCGGCGGGGCGGTGACCGGGGTGACCGCGCTCCGCACCGTCGATTTGAAGGGCCGCACGCTGCCGGCCGACGCCCCGGCCGACCCCGTCGCCTGGAGCGCGGTCCGCGACGTGTGCGAGCGGATGTGCCGGGAGTACCCGCGCTCGCCGTCCTACGTGTCGGCCTTCCAGCTCGCGCCGGGCGTCGGCGGCCGGGGGGCGCAGTGCCTGGTGGCCGTGGGGTGGCCGGCGCGCTGGGCCGACTCGCACGTCACGCACGCGCTGGTGGCGGTCGTCAACTTCACGCGGGTGGTCGAGAACCGCCGGGGCATCTCGCCGCGGCACCAGTACCTGCTCGCCCAGCCCGACGGCACGCTGCTGGTCCACCCCGACCCCAAGCTGCCGGGCCACGGCGTGCTGGTGGCGGACGTGGTCGGCTGGAGGTTCCCGGAGAACGACGCCTGGGCGCGGCCCGGCGAGAGCGCCGCGACCCGCGAGGCCCGGCTGGCGAAGATGGTGCAGGAGGGCGGGGCGCGGCTCGACGGCGTGCCGGTGCCGCGGCTGGCCGGCTACTACCGCAAGGGCTACTTCGGCCCGCCCCTCGGCGACGCCCTCGGCGACAACGCGGCCGACGAGTTGCGGGCGATCAACCGCCTGCTGTCGGTCGAGTCGCTCAAGGACCCGGCGCTGCGCTACGGCGAGTTCCTGGCGTCGGGGCGCTACTGCGAGCTGGCGCACCCGGACCGCGACCGGCTGCTGCAAGTCTGCGCCGCGGTCGAGGCGTGGTGGGCCGAGTCGAGGCACGCCGGCCGGCCGCGCATCGACTGGATCAAGCCGCTGCTGTGCCAGGAGTACCAGGGGCAGTTGAC
>JANXTD010000090.1 GCA_025352585.1 Fimbriiglobus sp. | reverse complement strand
CAACGGCCGGCCGAGTGGGTTAGGGATCGGCCGCGACGGCAACTTGCTCGTCGCCGACTCGCACTACCACTGCGTTCGCGTCTACACGGCGGCCGGCGAACTGCTGAAGACGCTCGGCGGCACGCCGGGGACGAAGCCGGGGGAGTGGGGGTACGTTTCCGACGTGGTGCAGGACTACGACGGCAACTACTACGTCGCCGAGTTCGGCCAGAACGACCGCGTCACGAAGCTCGACGCCGATGGCACGTTCGTGACGTGTTGGGGCGAGAACGGCCAGGCTCCGGGGCAGTTCAACCGCGTCCGGGCACTGGCCCTCGGGCCGGACGGCCTGCTCTACGCGGCCGACGCCTGCAACCACCGCGTCCAGGCGTTCACGAAGGCCGGCGAGTTCGTGCGGGCGTTCGGCACGCCGGGCGGCGGCGTCGGCGAACTGTCGTACCCCTACGACCTCGCCTTCGGGCCGAAGGGTGATTTGTACGTCGTCGAGCGCGGCAACCACCGCGTGCAGAAGTTCACGGCCGCCGGCGTGTCGCTGGGCACCTGGGGCGGCCCCGGTACTGTGCCGGGCAAGCTCGCCGACCCGTGGGCCGTCGTCGTCGATGCGGCGGGGCGGGTGCATGTCATCGACACCGAGAACCACCGCGTCCAGCGCGTCGATTTTTGAGAATTGCCGGTTTCGGGTTGCGGCGGACGCCGTGCCGGTCCCACAATGACCGCACTTCCTCGCGGGGTCACGATGCAGCCCACTCTCGACTTTCTGGGCCAGAACTGGCTCGCCGTGCTCGCGGTGGTTGCCGCCGGCGTCACGCTGGCGCTCCGTCGCCACACGGCCGCGCTCGTCGCCGGGTCGCCCGGCCTGGGCGGCTTGCTCCTCGGCGGTAGCCCCGTCACCGCCTTCGACTTCGCGTTCGACCCCGCAGTGGTGGCCGTGAGTGTGGCCGTCGCCGGCTTGACGCTGGCGGCGTTCGTGATGCTCATCTTCCGCGTCTGGTCGTTCGGCCTGGGCGTGACGCTCGCGGTGCTGCTGCTGCTTGGCGTCGGCGGCTTCACGCTGCGGCCGGCCGGGGCCGGGCTGGTCGAGGCGTCGAAGAGCCTGCGCGGCTTGCAGTTCGTCCGCCCCGAGTGGCTGACCCTGCTCGCGTTCGTGCCGGTTGTCGTGCTCATGGCCAGGCGTAGCCTCTCGGGCCTCGGGCCGACGCGCAAGTGGGGGGCGATCACGCTGCGCTGCCTCGGCGTCGCGCTGCTGGCGGCCGCCCTCGCGGAGCCGCGGTTGCGCCGGCCGACCGACAACGCGACGGTGCTCTTTCTGGTCGATCGCAGCTTCAGCGTGCCGCAAGACCTCGACCTGACCAACCCCGACACCAGCACCACCGACCGCCGCTGGGAGCGCGTGCGCAGCTTCATCGAGACGGCCGTGCAGAAGCGGCCGCCGGCGCACCGCGACGATCAGGTCGGGCTGATCCTCTTCGGCAAGCGGCCGCGGCTGGCCCTGCCGCCGGCGCAGGTCGATCGCATGCCGATCGACGAGCGGCAGGCGGGGCCGATCAACGGCGAGTACACCGACATCGCCGCCGCGCTCAAGCTCGCCTTGGCGTCCTTCCCGCAAGGCACCGGCAAGCGCATCGTGCTCGTGTCCGACGGTAACGAGAACATCGGCAACGCCGAGGAGCAGGCCAACATCGCCAAGACCAACGGCGTGCAGATCGACACGATCGCGCTGGCCCCCGGCTACCGCAACGAGAGCGAAGTGCTGGTGCAGGCCATCGAGGCCCCGCCGTTCGTCGCCCAGGGCCAGCGGCTGCCGATCCGCGTGCTGATCCGCAACGCCTCGCCCGACAAGATCGTCGATGGGCGGCTCGACGTGGTCAAAGCCAGCACCGGCGAGAGCGCGGCCATTGAGATCGAGGACAACCCGCAACTGCTCGAAGCCGGCAAGCCGCCGAAGGTGCGGCTGTTGCCGGGGCTGAACGTCTTCCGCTTCCGCGACCGGGTGGACCCGCAGGGCGACTCGTCGTTCACCTTCCGCGCCACCTTCACCCCGACCGAGTCGCGGCCGATGGCCGGGGGCGTCGCGAGTACCGGGCTGCCGGGCGACCGCGTCGAGAACAACCGCGTCGAGACGGCCGTCGTTTCGCGCGGGCAACGCCGCGTGCTGCTGCTCGACGAGCCGCTGCCGGACACCAACGCGAGTAGCCACGATTACCTCTTGCAGACGCTGCGCTTCGAGCTGAACAAGAAGGACGGCAAGGCCCAGGGCAAGCTGCGCGTCGATCGCCTCCCGGCCGACAAGCTGCCGGCCGAGAAGGGCGAGTTGGGCGTCTTCCTGTCGAACTACGATGCGGTGATTCTGGCGAACGTGCCCTACGAGCGCTTCACCAACGACCAGGCCGAGATGCTTCGCACGCAGGTTTACGACCAGGGCTGCGGGCTGGTCATGATCGGCGGCTCCGACGGCTTCGGCGCGGGCGGCTACCAGGGCACCCCCATCGAGGCGGCGCTGCCCGTCGATTGCGAGATCAAGGCGTTGAAGGCGGCGGGCAAGGGCGGATTGGTGCTCATCATGCACGCGTCGGAAATGGCCGACGGCAACAAGTGGCAGAAGGACATCGCCAAGCTCGCCATCGCCCGGCTCGGCCCGGCCGACATGGTGGGCGTGACGCAGTTCGGCGGCGTCTGGAACGGCGCGGCGAGTGGGGTCGTCTGGCACATCCCCTTCCAGACCGTCGGCGAGGCCGACAGCGCGACGCGCAACCGCCTGCTCGCCAAGGTCGATTCCCTCGTGCCGGGGGACATGCCCGACTTCGACCCGTTCCTCGTCGCCGCCTACGACACCCTCTCCGACCCCAAGCACAACCTGACCGTCAAGCACGCCATCCTCATTTCCGACGGCGACCCCAACTACTCCGGCCCCGGCCAGGCGGCGGTCGCCAGCATGGCCAAGGGCGGCATCACCTGTACCACCGTCGGCGTCGCCACGCACGGCGGCGCGGAGAAGTCGAAGATGAAGCTCCTCGCCGAGGGCACCCGCGACGGCGACGGCAAGAAGGGCAACTTCTACGACGTGACCAACCCCAACCAGTTGCCCGCGATTTACATCAAGGAGAGCCGCCGCGTCAGCCAGTCGTTCATCTCCAAGGAGCCGTTCGTCCCCAAGTACACGGGGCCAGCGGGGTCGTCGGAGGTGCTGCCGCCGGGCATGCCGAACCCGCTGCCCAAACTGCACGGCTTCGTCCGCACGACGTTGAAGCCGAACATCCTCGCCGGCATGTCGCTCGAAGGCCCGTCGCCGTACCCCGACCAGAGGTTCCCGCTGCTCGCGTCGTGGCGCTACGGCCTCGGCAAGGCGGTCGCGTTCACGTCCGACGCCCGCACCCAACCCGACGCCGAGAAGCAGTACTGGGACAAGGAGTGGGTCGGCTCGGAGATGTACCGCAAGTTCTGGGAGCAGCTCATCAACTGGGTCATGCGCGAGCCGGAGCGCGGCAAGCTGACCATGACGACCGAGTACCGCGACGGCCGGGTGCGCGTCGTCGCGGACGTGCGCGACGAGAAGGACCGGCCCGTCGCCGGCGTGACCTTGCGCGGGGCGGTCACGTCGCCGAAGCAGTTGGGGCCGGGGGATAAGCCGCCGGCGGTGGAGTTCAAGCCGAAGGGCGGCGGGC
>JANXTD010000067.1 GCA_025352585.1 Fimbriiglobus sp. | reverse complement strand
GGCTCGTAGGCGAAGTAGTTGTACAGGTCGCTGCCGTCCGCCCCGCTGATGACCCGGATGCGCGGGCCGCCCCCCTTGCCCGGCGCGACGATCAGGTCGTCGATGCCGTCGCCGTTCACGTCGGCCTCGGCCACCCGGACGCCGCCGGTGAAGGTGGTCTCGTAGACGAAAAAGTCATTGAGCAGGGTGTTCGACAGGGCGTCGTAGATCTGCACGCGGGGGCCGCCGCCGCCGTCCGCGGCCAGGGCGTAGCGGCGGCGGCCGATCAGCCCGAAGTTCAGCCCGGCGACCGCGTTAATCGGGCTGGTCGAGCCGACCGCCGTGGTCGCGGACAGCGTCGTCGCGCCGGAGGGGGCCAGCGCGAAGCCGGGCGGGGTCGCCAGCAACTTCACCGTGTACGTGCCGCTCTGCAAGTTCAGGAAGGTGTACAGGCCGTTGGCGTCCGTGGGGGCCTGCGCCACCTCGGCCCCGTTGGCGTCGAGGAGTTGCACCACCCCGCCGACGAGGCCGCGCTCGAACGAGTCGAGCCGGGCGTTGCGGTTCGTGTCGAGGAACACCGTGCCGGTCACCGAGCCGAGCTTCAGGACGCCGACCTGGGCCAGCACCACCGGCGTGCCGCTGGTCACGGTCACCGTCTGCGAGCCGTTGTTCAGGATCGAGAAGCCCTGGCGGTTGAGCACCCGCGCGGTGTAGACGCCCGGCGGGAGGCTGCCGAAGCTGAACGCGCCGGCGGCGTCGGTGACCGCCGAGCCGACCGGGATGCCGCCGGCCCGCGTGAGCTGGACCGTCCAGCCGGCCGACAACAGGTCGCCGGGGTTGCTGACCCCCGCGGGGGCGGTCAAGTCCTCGTAGACGACGCCGCTGACGGTCGTCGGCAGGAAGCTGCCGAAGGCGAAGGTCGTCGGCGTGCCGCTCGTAGCGGTGAAGGCCTGCGACGCCGGGGTCGAGGCGACGTAGCCGGCCTTGAGCGTCTCGCGGACCACGTAGTTGCCCGGCCCCACTCCCTGGATGGCGAAGAAGCCGGTCGCGTCGCTGGTCGCGCTGCCGACGACGAGGTTCGTCGCGGTGTTCACGAGCTGGATGGTCACGCCGGCCAGGCCCGGCTCGGCCCCGCGGACGCCGTCGCCGTTGAGGTCGTCGTAGACGGTGCCGGTCACGGCCGTGAGCCCGAACAGGCCGACGTTGGTGTTGCCCACGACCAGGCCGCTCGTGGTCGTCACGGGGGCGCGGGCGGGCGTCGTCTGCACCGAGCCGGCGACCGGGACGACCTGCACGACGAAGCGGCCGACGCCCGCGGTGAGGGCGTACTTGCCGGCGGCGTCGGTCGAGGTCGTGGCGACGACGGCGAGCGTGTCGGCGTTCACGAGCTGCACGGTGCGGCCGGGCAGCCCGACCTCGCCGGCGTCCAGGGCCCCGCTACCGTTGGCGTCGTCGAAGACCGTGCCGCTGAACGAGGCCAGGCGGAACAGGCCGATCGGCACGGTCACGGTGGCGGGGCTGTTACTCGTCAGCACGAAGTCCGGCGGGTTCGCCGTCGTCTGCACGAAGCCGGCCGGGTTGGCCCCGACGCGGTACGGCACCGCGCCGAGGATCGGCCCGACGCCGGTGAAGGTGTAGGTGCCGCCGGCGTCCGTCGTCGTCGTCTGGACGACGGCCGAGGTCGCGGAGTTGAGCAACGACACCGAGCCGCCGGCCAGCCCCGGCTCCCCGGAGTCGCGCAGGCCGTTGCCGTTGATGTCCTCGAAGGCGAAGCCGGTCACGCTGGTGCGGATGAATAGCGGCAGGTCGGCCCGGTTCGACGAGCCGGCCGTGAGCAGAATCGACGGGTCCACGATGGTCTGGGCGAAGGACGCCGTCGGGCTGGTGAATTCGACGAGGTACGGGGCCTTGTTGCCGTTCAGGTCGAGCGGGGCCAGGTTGGCGAAGCCGTAGTCGCCGGCCGCGTTGGTCAGCGTGCTCTGGACCACGGCCTTGGTGCGCGGGTCGATCAGCGACACCGTGACGCCGCCGAAGGGGGTCGCCTCGCCGGGGTCGCGGACGCCGTTGCCGTTCACGTCCTCGAAGACGTTGCCGAAGATGTTGGCCGCGGCGAACTCGCCGACGTTGATGCCCAGCGTCTTCGTGCCGCTCTGGACGAGCAGCGGGGCCTGCGGCGGGGTCGTCCGCGTGAAGCCGGCCTTGTCCACCACCTGGATGGTGTAGCTGCCGGCCCGCAGGGTGGTGACGAAGTCGCCGAACAGGTAGCTGCCGTCGGCGGCACTCACCGTCGTGCCGACCAGGGCGTTCGTGCCGGCGTCGAGGATGTTAACCGTGAAGCCGGCGAAGCCGGTCTCGGCGTTGTTCAGCGCCCCGTCGCCGTTGGTGTCGTTGAAGACCTGGCCGGCGATCTGGCCCAGCTTGAACGCCCCGATCCGCGTCACGTTCTGGTTCGTCGCGTCGGCCAGGCTGATACCGCTGGTCAGGAAGCCGGTCTGCGCCGGGGTCTCGGTCATCTGGTAGTTGGCCTTCGACAGCACCACCTGGTAGCCGGTGCCGAAGACGTTGGCGGGGCCGACGGCGGCGTCGCGCAGCGGGCCGACGCCACGGAACGTGTAGTTGCCGGCCGCGTCGGTCGTCGCGAAGGCCACGAGGGTCTTGGTCGCGGCGAGCGTCCCGGCGGGCGCGTACAGCTCGACGCGGTAGCCGACGGCGGGGTTCTCGGTGCCGTCGAGCGCGGCGTTGCCGTTGGCGTCCTCGTAGACCTTGCCGCTGATCGACACGCGGCGGAACACGAACAGGTCCTGGCCGTTCAGGATCGTCGTCGCGTTGACGGCCTTGAGGATCGGCGTCGAGGTGAAGTAATAAGTCGACGCCGAATCGACGAGCAGCGTCGTCGCGTCGGCCGGCTGGAACGAGTAGTTCGAGGCCGGCAGGCTGCGGAACACGTACTCGCCGTTGACGCTCGAAGTCGTGTTGGCGAACTGCACCGGCGGGTCGGGCACGACATCGTTGGCGACGACGACGACGAGGGGCAGGACGGCGTCGGCCGGGCGCGTCGGGGCGGCGTCGAAGGTGCCGTTGCCGGTCGCGTCGTCGTAGACGGTGCCGCGGATGTACGGGCGGATCTGCGTCTGCCAGACGCCGCGGCCGAACGTCGCCACGCTCAGGATGCCGGTCGTCGTGTTGACCTTGACGTCGCGGACCATCGCGTCGGGCAGTTGCCCGGCGACGAGGTCGGTCCCGGTCGCGCCGCCGGTCCCGTAGACCCGCGTCCAGTTGGTCGAGCTGACGGGGTTGGTCAGCTTGTAGACGCCGACGGTGGTGCCGACGTACAGGTCGTCGTCGGACTGGTTGACCGGGTCGGTCGGGTTCGACGGGTTGATGTTCGTGCGCTGGGGGTCGAGGGCGACCGAGTAGACCCGCAGGCCCGGCGCGTCGGCGACTGTCTCGGGGAGGTTGCCCGAGATGTCGGCCCAGGTGCCGCCGCCGTTGGTCGTCCGCCAGATCCGCCGCTGACCCACGGGCCCGCCGGGGAAGCCGCCGGGGCCGGGGGTGCCGGGGGTGTCACAAACAATGACGATAATTCCTGCGTTAGTCGGGTCGGTCACAATGTCCGTGATCGTCCCGATCAGCAAGTTGTTGACGGGGTCGGGCGGCGCGCCTGGGGTCGGGGGCAGGCGGGAGTCGAGCGCGCCCGGCGACACATCGCTCCAGCCCCCGCCGCCCGTCACGTAAAGGGCCGGCCCGTTCGTGACGCTCGGCCCGACGCGGAAGTTCACGGCGGCGTAGACGACCCCCGGACGGCCGAGCGAGTTGGCGACCGCCGTGATCACGGGGCCGCGGTTGGTCACGAAGGGCACGTCGATGCCGTACTGGCTCCAGTTCTGCCCGTCGTCGCCGCTGGTGCTCAGCGCGTCGGTGCCCAGGAACAGGCGGGCGTTCGGCGTGCCGGGCTGCTCGGCCGCGGAGAGTTCGAGGGGCACGACCGGGTTGAGCCGGCCGGGGTTCTTGATGCCCGCCAGGTTGGGGGTCGAGAACGACTTGCCGCTATCGACGGAGCGCTGGAACAGGTCGCCGATCGCGGTGCCGAAGCCGTTGGGGTTGCTGGCGCGGAAGGCGTGGGTCGGGTCGATGGTGTTGTAGAGGACGGTACCGCCACTGCCGCGCGTGCTCGAGGCGGTGTTGCCCGCCAGCGGCTTGATCGCGTTCCAGCCGAACAGGCCGGGGTACGCCGGGGCGGTCGCGGCGATCGGGCCGGTATCGGAGAACAGCGCGGTGCCGTTGAGGTACGTCCCCGCCAGTACGGTGTTGTCGTCACGCGGCGTCAGGCCGGTGGCGAAGACCTGCTGCGCCGCGAGCGACTGCGTGCCGACGTCGCCGTTGAGGTTCACCCGCACGAGGTTGCCGGTCGTGAAGTTGGTGATCGTCGTCACGGCGTTGCCGGGGGCCTGGATGCGGTAGACGCCCGAGTCGGTGGCGATCAGCAGCCGGCCGGGGTCGGTCGGGAAGCCGTTGACGTCCTTCGCGCCGGTGTTGTCGAAGCGTGCGTCGCGGATGGTGTTGAAGTTGTCGCCGGCCGTCTGGGGGAAGGCGTTGGTCAGGTTCAGGTAGTTGGGCGTCTGACCCAGGTCGGAGTTGAAGTCGGCGTTGAGCAGCACCTGAAGGCCGCCGGTGCCACGCCCGCCGATGAAGATGCGGTTGGGGCTAGTCGGGTCGGCCAACAAGATCGTGTTGTAGATGCCGAACTGGTTGGCGAACCGGGGCGTCGTCGAGCCGGCGTCGCCGGGGAACACGTCGAGGCGGCGGAAGTTGATGCCCGAGTCGTCCGACCGGAAGAGCTGCGTCGTAGCGAGGAGCCCTTGGCTGGTCACGAGGGAGTAAATCCGGCTGGGCTGCCCCGGCTTACCGAGGCCGAAGGCGAGGCGGAACTGCCCGTAGCTGCCGCCGGGCAACTGCGTGCTGCCGACGCCGCCGAGGATGACCGAGAACTGGCCCGGCGCGGGGACGGTGTAGACCGCGCCGGCCTGCAAGTTCGCCGTCCGCACGACCCCGTAGTTGGCGATGCCGACGTAGCCGACGTTCGGCGAGGTCGGGTCGAGGATGAAGTCGGTGATGTTGTTGGTGCCGGAGATGCCCCCGAAGCTGCTGTCGCCGCTGTTGGTCGTGACCAGTTCCCACGTCTGGCCGGCGTCGGTCGAGCGGTAGACGCCGGTCTGGCCGCCGCCCGCGCTGTACGTCGAGGCGTTGGCGTTGACGATCGCGTAGACGGTGTTGGCGTCGGTCGGGTGGAAGACGAACTTCGTGAAGGCGACGCCGTCGAAGGCCGGGTTGCCGAAGTCGTTGGTCGGCCCCTTGATCAGCGCCCAGGTGGTGCCGCCGTCGCCCGAGCGCAGCAGCCCCCGGCCGGCGAAGCTGAAGCTGCCGTCGCCGAAGCCCTCGCCGGTGCCGGCGAGCACCAAGTTGGGATTCAGCGGGGCCACGGCCACCGCGCCGATGCTCAGGGTGCGGTTCTGCTCGACGTTGAGCCACGAGGCGGACGGCAGGTTGTCCGTGAGGAACTGCCAGGTCTTGCCGCTGTCGGTCGTGCGGGCCACGCCGCCGCCCGGCGTCGCCACGAAGTAGGTGTTGAACAGCGGGTAGGCGGGGTCGGTCGGGTCGGTCGGCCCGGTGAAGTTGGGGTTGTTCACGTCGAACGGGGCCGGGTACGCCGAGATGCCGTTGATGCGGCCGGCGCTGGTCACGGTCGGGTCGGCGGTCGAGGAGTTCAGGATCAGGTTCGGCCCGAGCGGCTTGAAGCCGAGGCCGCCGAGCTGGATGCTGCTCGACATCAGCGAGCGGTCCTCGAGCGCTTGCAGCGAGAACCGGGCCAACAGACTCGCGGGGGCCGCCCGGCGGGGCGCGCGGCGGGTCAGCGAGGTGGGGAGGAAGCTGTCCATGTCGGGGGGCCACCTTAAGCTAGTGCGGGGACGAAATCCTGACGAGATCGGGCCGGGCCGAGGCGGCAAGGGAGACGAAGGACGCCGCAACGGTCGCGCCCGGTACTTGACGAAGTGCGGGGCCGAATAGTTGGGCGAAACGTCGTAAACCTGCCGCGCTACGCCGCGGACCCTACCCCCTGCCGGAGCGACGGAACTATTGCCCTAGCTTAAAAGATGAACGCCGCCGAGTCTGCCAAAGTCCCCGCGGCGAGGGGCGATCGTGGCGAGTCCGACCCGCCGGATTCGCGCGGCGGACACAACCGCCCCGTCCGGCAACTCCGCGCCAGGAGGCCGGCGCGCAGCAACCGCCCCGCGCGACAACCGGTCGGGAAGCCCCGGCGCTGCGTTACGCCACGTCGTCGGCTTGCGCCACGGCTAAGAGCGCGATCAAGAGGTGGGGGAAGGGAATCGACTCCAGGGCGGCCGCCCAACGGCCGGGCTTGGCGTCGAGGCGCTGGATCGTCAGAAACTTGTCGGCGGAGCGGGCCAACTGCAACTCGCCCCAGGGCACGACGGGGGTCTCGAGCCGCAGCCCCGACTGCTCCGCGAGCCACGGCCCGAAGCGGCGCGACCCGCCGGAGTCCAACTCCGCCAGCAGCCGCGGCCACTCCTCGGCGAACGTCCGCGCGGTGATCTCCTCGACGAGTCGGGGGTAGTCGGCGACCGCCGCCGTGACCTCGACGGTTTCGCCGTCACGCCGCTTCAGCGTGACCGACGCCGACCCCAGCCGCAGCGCCGGGGCGGTCACGATGAGCCGGCAGTCGGTGACCCGGCCGCCGTCGGTCGTCACGAGCGGGGTTACCGACTCGGCGCGGACGGTCACCTCGGCGAGGTCGCCCCACGGGAAGGCGGTCAACTCGCGGCCCCGGACGCGCACCAGGCCGGCGGGGTAGACGAGGTACGCCAGGCCGCGGCTGGCGGCGAGGTGCCGCAGGATCGACAACCCGGTGACCGGCGGCGCGAACAGCACCAGCAGCGTGACGTGGTCGACGCCCCAGACGCCCCACTGCCACGCCAGGGCGTTGGCCACGACCCCGTAGGCCAACAGTGTGGCCCCGAGGGCGAACTTGCCCCAGAAGCGCCCGGCCCCGACGCGGAAGCTGGCCTCCGGCTCGCCGAGGCAGTCGCGGGTGATCTCCAGCGGGTCGGTCGAGTCGGTCGCCATGCGTCAGCCCTCCGCGCTGTCTGTATGATACCCGCCGGCACCCCCTCCGCGGTGCCCCGCCGGCCCCCGCCACGCCGTGGGGGGCCACCACCGAGGCCAGAAAATGTTAGTCGTGATGCGCCCCGAGGCGACGCCCGCCGAGATCGCCCGCGTCCTCGAGGCGATTCGCCACCTCGGCCTCACACCCCACCCGCTGCCCGGCGCGACCCGCACCGCGATCGGCATCACAGGCAACACCGGGGCGGTTGACAAGGCCCGCTTCGTGGTGCTGCCGGGGGTCGAAGACGCCATCCGCGTGACGAAGCCGTACAAGCTCGCCAGCCGCGAGATGCACCGCGACGACACCGTCATCACCACGCCGCAGGGCACCGTCGGCCCCAAGACGCTGACCGTCATCGCCGGGCCGTGCTCCGTCGAGGGCGAGGGGATGATCCTCGAGTGCGCGGCGCACCTGATGAGCCGGGGGGTCAAGTTCCTGCGCGCCGGGGCGTTCAAGCCGCGCACCAGCCCCTACGCCTTCCAGGGCATGGGATTAGGGGGATTGGCGATCCTCAAGAAGGCCCGCGAGCAGACCGGCATCGGCATCGTCACCGAACTGATGGACGTCGAGCACGCCGAGGCCGTCGAGGAGGCGTCGGACATCATTCAAATTGGCACGCGCAACATGCAGAACTTCAGCCTGCTGAAGCGCGTGGGGCAGTGCCGCAAGCCGGTGCTGCTGAAGCGCGGCATGAGCGCCACGCTCGAAGACTGGCTGATGGCCGCCGAGTACGTCATGGCCGGCGGCAACTACCAGGTGATCCTCTGCGAGCGCGGCGTGCGCACCTTCTCGGACCACAGCCGCAACACCCTCGACCTGAGCGTGATCCCGCCGGCGAAGTCGATGAGCCACCTGCCGATCTTCGTGGACCCGAGCCACGGCACCGGCAAGCGCGCCTACGTCCCGGCGATGAGCCTGGCGGCGCTGGCGTCCGGGGCCGACGGCCTGCTCGTCGACGTGCACCCGCACCCCGAGACCGCCCTCTGCGACGGCCCGCAGGCACTCGTCGACGGCGACCTCCGCGACCTCGCCCACGCCGTACGAGTCCTGCCGCCCCTCTTCGACCGCGCCCCAGCCCTCCCCGAGTCACAGGTCTAACGGTCGCTCACGGGGGCAGCTCAGCGACCATTCGACCTGTTACTCGGGGGGTCAGGGGCTGGAGCGCAGGAGGTGGGTGAGGACGGCGGCGGCGTGGGTGATGGCGTCGTCGTCGACGTCGAGGTGTGTGACGAGGCGGGCGAAGTTCGGGCCGAGCGCGGAGATGCGTACGCCTTGCTCCCCCGCTGCGACGGCCAGGGCCGCCGCAGTCCAGTCCGTGGGCGCGAGGTCGAGCACGACGATGTTGGTCTCGACGTGCTCGGGCACCACGACGGCGTCGACGGCCTCGACGAGCGCGAAGGCGAGACGCTGGGCGCGCACATGGTCGTCGGCGAGGCGCTCGATGTTGTGGTCGAGGGCGTAGAGACCAGCAGCCGCTAGGATTCCCGCCTGCCGCATGCCGGCGCCATACCTCTTGCGCCAGATGCGTGCGGCGGCGATCCGCTCCGTGCTCGACACGAGCACCGAGCCGACAGGGGCGCCGAGCCCCTTCGACAGGCAGACCGACACGGTGTCGGCGATCTCGCCATAGGCGTGCATCGGCACACCGCTCGCCACGTGGGCGTTCCACAGCCGGGCGCCGTCGAGGTGCACCGCGAGACCGCACTCGTCGGCGAGGTCACGCACCGCCTGGAGCCGCTCGAGCGGCTGCACCGTGCCACCGCCGAAGTTATGGGTGTTCTCCACCGCGATCGCCGTCGTCGACACGAGGTAGGGACC
Organism: Fimbriiglobus sp.; assembly: GCA_025352585.1. Taxonomy (GTDB): domain Bacteria; phylum Planctomycetota; class Planctomycetia; order Gemmatales; family Gemmataceae; genus Fimbriiglobus. Next base: position 1,005 of record JANXTD010000067.1, on the reverse strand, counting down.
CGAGCTCGGTCGGACGAACGCCCGCAAGGCACCGGCGTCGAGGAGCCCGCGCGGCGCGTCCCAGGTGCGCGTGGTGATGCCGCTGAATACCGCGGCCGCGCCGAGCTCCGCGCGCACGACGTGCGCCTGCGAGTCGGCGACGATCTCCTCGCCCGGGCCGGCGTGCAGCCGAAGGCCGAGCTGGTTGGCGAGCGAGCCGGAGGGTGTGAACAGGCCCGCCTCGTGCCCGAGCAGTGCCGCCACGCGCTGCTCGAGCTCGATGATGGTCGGGTCCTCGCCGTAGACGTCGTCGCCGACCTCGGCGCTCGCTATCGCCTCCCGCATCGCGGCGCTCGGACGGGTGACGGTGTCGCTGCGCAGGTCCACGGTGAGGCTCACGCGACGCAGCCTAGGACCCCAGCTCCACGGGTACGTGGCGCAGGACGGTGCCCAGCACCTCCGCCTCGGCCCGCAGCGCGTCGGCGCGCTCAGCCGCTCCGTAGCGCTCCAGGGTGTCGGCGTCCGACCGCCGTCCCACCACCCGCGATGCCATCCTTCGCGCGCATGGCAGGGACCAGGGCGGCGCGCAGCGTCCGCTCGAGCGACGACGGTCGGGTGCTCAAGCGGCCGACGGTACGTCGGGTCACCTTCTGGGCTCGACACCGTTCCCGGTCGCGGTGATGGGGTGAATTGTTGCGCTCCATGCAACCGCTGGGCCCCCCGCTGGTGGACGTCCGCGGAGCAGATGACCACCAGTTGGGGACTTGATCGCCCTCCCACCCTCCGGTCAGGACAGCAGGGCGCCCTCGTGGACGAGAAGGGCCTCCTTGACCGGGAGGCCGTAGGCATAGCCGCCGAGCGAGCCGTCGGTGCGCAGGATGCGATGGCACGGCACGAACGGTGCGACGTGGTTCTTCGCGCACGCCTGACCCGCGGCGCGCACCGCCGCGGGGCGGCCCGCGCGGATCGCGAGACCGGCATAGGTGTCGGTCTCCCCCGCCTTCACCCCGCGCAGCTCGTCCCACG
>JANXTD010000053.1 GCA_025352585.1 Fimbriiglobus sp. | reverse complement strand
GTCCGCCCTCGTAGCTCAGGGGATAGAGCACCCGTTTCCTAAACGGGGGGTCGTTGGTTCAAATCCAACCGGGGGCACTTTTCAACGACGCCGGCCGCGGGACTGCCCCGCGGCCGGCGTCGCGTCATGACTGACCGTCGGGTCAGTCCCAGTTCGCGGGCAGGACGTTGCCGTCGTTGGGGACGGCCGCCAGCCAGAACGTCGGGGCGTCGGTCTTGGGGTTCACGCTGCGCACGCTGCCGTCCATCATCGACGCCAGGATCGCCTGCGTGTGGCCCGACTGCAACGCCCAGCGCACCGCGTCCGTCGGCTTCGGGGCGAACTGCCAGCTCTGGGCCGAGTAGAACCACCAGCCGCCGGGGAAGCCGGTCGGGTAGTACGTCTGGTAGATGCCAAAGAGCGGGTTGTCGTACTCGCCGTTGCCCGCGGAGTCGTAGCCGCGGTCGCGGGCGTTCGTGCGGCCCTCGGCCACCATGTAGCGCTCCGAGAAGCCGACGGTGTTCGACGTGCCGTCCGGGATGGTGCCGATGCGGTAGACCGGTTTCTTCCACTCGGACATGTAGTACGCGCCCTTGCCGAACAGGATGGCGTTGGCCGCGTACGAGGTGCCGGCCCAGCCGTCCGGGCCGACGCCGCCGGTGGTCGAGGCCGTCGGGTCGGCGGGGCAGAGGAAGTTGCGCAAGACCTGCGCCCCCACGCCCACGGTCAGGTAGCCGGCCTGGACGTGCTTCTTCTGGAGGTTCTCTTGCTCGAGGTATGGCAGCAGGGCGTAGAAGACGCCGCCGCTGACCTGGCCGACCGGCGTGCCCGCGGGCACCGCGAAGCCGGGGCTGACGACCGTGTTGATCGGCGGCAGGCTGTCGCTCTGGGCGCTGGCGTAGTTGTGGACGCCCAGCGAGATTTGCTTGAGGTTGTTCGCGCAGGTCAGGCGCGCCGCGGCGGCGCGCACCTTCTGCACGGCCGGCAGCAGCAGGCCGATGAGGATCGCGATGATGGCGATGACGACAAGCAGTTCGATGAGCGTAAACGCGGCGTGAGTCGCGCGCGGCGACCGGGTGCCATGAGTGTGGGAATACATCGAGTCTCCTCGGACTAGGGTTGCGAACCTTGGAGAGGTAGCAAGCCGACCGGGGAGAGGGCGGGGAGTTGCGGTTTCGGCGGGTCGAGATAACGGCGGTAGTATCGCACAAAGTCGGGCAAAGGCAACGGGGAAACGCCCAAAATGGCGGCCTCCCGCAGCCCCGCCGGCCCGGTTGGCGGCGCCGGGGCTACGGCGGCGTTTCCGGCGAGCGGGGGGCGACAGTCCTCCGAGGTGGCCCCCCGCGTGGGAAGTTTCCACCGCGCGGAAGTTGACTCGGAGGACTGTCGTCCCCCCGCTCGCCGGGGAATCAACCGCGAGCTTACCGCCGGCTACGCGGGTGGGCGAACGGCAGCCACGCGGCGTTGTCGCGGCTGCTCGCCACGCACTGCGTGATGAACAGCATCCCCTCCACGCCGTCGTAGATGTTCGGGTACAGCGTGTCGATCGACTCGACGCTCTCGCCGGCCGACCGCTTCACCATCGCGTCGAAGGCGGCGACGTAGACGTTGGCGAACGCCTCGAAGAAGCCCTCGGGGTGGCCGGCGGGCAGGCGCGAACTCGACGCCGAGCGCGGGGCCAGGTACGGGCCGCCGTTGCGGGTGTAGACCTGGTGCGGCGATCCGTTGCGGCGCACGATCAACTCGTTGGGGTTCTCCTGCCGCCACGACAGCGACGCCTTGGTGCCGTCGACCTCGATGGCCATGTCGTTCTCGCGGCCGTGACTAATCTGGGAGGCCGTGACCGTGCCGAGGGCACCGTTCTGATACCGGATGATCGCGGTGCCGTAGTCGTCGAGCGCCCGGCCGTCTTCGTAGGTCTTCAGGTGCGCGGAGAGTTCCTTCGGCAGCAGGCCGGTCATGTAGCGGCCGAGGTTGTAGGCGTGCGTGCCGATGTCGCCGAAGCAGCCGGCGATGCCCGACTGCTTGGGGTCGGTGCGCCACTTCGCCTGCTTCTGGTCGCTCGTCTCGAGCCGCGTCCGCAGCCAGCCCTGGATGTAGTTGGCGCGGATCGCGTTCACCTCACCGAGTTCGCCACTCAGGATCATGTCGCGGGCCTGCCGCACGAGCGGGTAGCCGGTGTAGTTGTGCGTCACGGCGAAGACGACGCCGGACTTCTCGACGACTTTGAGCAACTCCTCGGCTTGCGCCAAATCGAAGGTCATCGGCTTGTCGCAGATGACGTTGAACCCGGCCTCGGCGAAGGTCTTGGCGATCTCGAAGTGCGTGTGGTTCGGTGTGGTGACGCTGGCGAAGTCGATCTTGTCGGGCCGCGCCGCCTCGGCCTTGGCCATCTCGGCGTAGCTGCCGTAGGCGCGCTCCGGGGCGATGTCGTAGTCGGCCGCCGACGCCTTCGACCGGGCGGGGTCCGACGACAGCGCCCCGGCGACGAGGGAACACCGGTTGTCGAGGACCGCGGCGGTGGCGTGGACGCGGCCGATGAACGACCCCTGGCCGCCGCCGACGAGGCCCATGCGGAGCTTGCGGTTCAACGGCGCGTTCGTCGGCATGGGGCACCACGGGGAGAGGCGTGAGGGGTCGTCAGCGGGGATTCTATGGACTCGCCGGCGCGGTCAATCGACGCGGACGCCCAGGTAGCTCGGGAAGCGCGGGATGCCGTCCTCGGAGAGTTCCTGGTACTGGAACGTGATCGTGGTGCCGACCGCCGGCGGGGCACTGCGCTCGGCGTCGCTCAGGCCGGTGCCGACGTTGAAGCGCTTGCCGTCGGGCAACTCGCACAGCAGCGACCCGGTGCGGCCCTTGTGCTTGCCCTTGCCCGGCTCGTAGCCCACCACGACCGCCTCGGCGTCCAGGAAACTCTTGACCTTCAACAGCGTACTCGACCGCCCGGCGACGTACTTCGAGCCGGGCTGCCGCAGCATCAGCCCCTCGGCCCCGAGTGCCTCCAACTCCGCGAGCTTGGCCCGCATCTCGGCGCGGCCGACGCACGGCAGTTGCTCCAAAATCGTGGCGTAGGGGTTGCCCCACGTCGTCACGGCCTCGCTGAGGAAGGCTTGCCGCTGCTCGAACGGCGCGTCGAGGTGCGGGGCGTCGAAGATGACAAATCGCACGGTGTCCCACGTCTCGGGGTGGTCCTGCCGCTTCACAATCCCGACGGTGCGCTGGAACGCCTTGCGGGCCGTGAAGAGCTCGCCGTCGAGCGGGTGCGTCGGCAGCCCCTTGGTGAACCACGGCGGGGCGTGGTAGACGTTGCCGAGCCGCGACAGGAACTTGACGCCGTCCCAGTAGGCCCGCACGCCGTCGAGCTTTTCGCTGACCCACCAGCCGGCGGGGTCGCTGTCGGCCCACGTCTCGGCGAGTAAGAGCGGCGGCCCCGCGGCCCCCGGCTCCTTGACCGCCTTCGGCAGCGCCGCCCCGAAGCTGGCCAGCCGCAACTCCTCGGGGGCGTCGCCGCGGAGCTTGCGCAAATGTTTGCAGGTGCGCCGCTCGATGCCGACCGACTGGTTACGCCACGCCGGGCAGGTACACGAGTAGACGCCGCCGACGTTTTTGAGCGTGTACGGCTTCGACCCCGACCCCTGCATCGGCACGCTCTCGCCGTCGTTCAAGTCGGGCACGGGCTGGCTCCCAAGAAAAAACAGGACTAACCGCGGAGGAGCGGAGGAGCGGAGGAGCGGAGGAGCGGAGGAGACCAAATTCAAGTTTAAGATTTGGTCTTCTCCGCTACTCCGCTCCTCCGCGGTTACATTCATATTTACAGCCCCGACGCCTTCGGCTTCAGTGGCACATCGAACGGGTTCGCCCCCTTCACCTTCACCTTGCGGCTGTACACCTTCTCGTTGGCCGTGACGTACAGGGTGTCGAAGTTCGCCCCGCCGAAGGCCAGGTTCGAGCACGCGCCGTTGGGGGTGGGGAGGATGCACAAGACGCGGCCGAGCTGGTCGCAGACTTGCAGCCCCATCCGCGTCGCCACCCACAGCCGGCCGTCGCGGTCGCAGCGCAGGCCGTCGGCGCTCGCCTCGTCGGCCGTGTCGGGGACGTGCAGGTGGAAGTACTTCTGCTTGTGGGCGAGCGTCCCGTCGGCCTGGATTTGGTAGCTGTAAATCCAGTGCGAGCGGCTGTCGGCGACGTAGGCGAGCGTCTGGTCGGGCGAGACCGTCACGCCGTTGGCGTAGCCGAGGCCGGTGTCGACGCTCTTGGCCTTGCCGTCGATCACGAGTTGCACGCGGCTGCGCTCGGGGCCGGGCAGGCCGGGGTTGGTGGCGTAGATCGCGCCCGTGTGCGTGACTGTCAAGTCGTTGACACTGAAGCCGGTGGTCAGCGGGCTGGGCACGCCGGCGGCGTCGAACTTCTGGACACCGGTACCGCCGCCGCTGTACAAGGTGCCGTCGGGGCCGAAGGCGAGGCCCGAGGCGCGGTTGCTGGCCGTGCTCCACGGCGTCGGCTTGCCGTCGGCGTCCACCTTGTAGATGACCGACTTCGGCACGTCGCAGTAGAAGACTTCGCCCTTGGCGTTCGCGGCCGGGCCTTCGGTGAACTGGTAGCCCTCGCCGACGACCTTCCAGCCCTCGCCGGGCACGAGCAGATCCTTCAACTGAGGCGACCCGGCCCCCGCCTGGACCGCCTTCGGCCAGTCCTTCCACAGGTACGCCATGCCCTCGGGGAAGAGTTCCGTGGCGTGCTTGTTATTGTGCTTCTCGGTGCCCCAGCGGCTCTCGACCTCGTACCCGGCGAACTTCAGCGACCGCTCCAGCGACTGGTTGGCCATCCACCAGTCGCCGCCGTAAGCGTTGTTGTCCTGGTCGCCGTCCTCCATGAACACGCGGATCGGCTTCGGCTCGACCTTGCGGACCAGCGTCGAGTAGTTGTGCCCGCCGCGCAGGCCGACGTAGGTGCCGATGCCGCTGAACACCCGCGTGAAGGCGTCGGGGCGCTCCCAGGCGGCGGTGAACGCGGCGATCGCCCCCGACGACGTGCCGCCGATGCTGCGGTCGTTGCCCGACTTCGACAGCACGATTTTCCGGCCGTCGGCGGTCGATTTGGTCTCGACGAACGGCAGCAGTTCGTTGAGCAGGAACCTTGCGTAGCCGTCGCCGAGGCCGTCGTACTCGAAGGAGCGGTTGAAGCGGTCGAGGGCCTTCAGGGGGTCGGCCGCCTTGACCTTGCCGTGGACGACGAAGACGCCGATGGTCACCGGCATCTTCTTCGCGGCGATGAGGTCGTCGAACACCTTGGGCGCGTTGAACTGGACGCCGTCCTGGTTGACGTGGACGCACGCGGGCGTCTTGCCGTCGTACTGGGCGGGGACGTAGACGGTCACGTCCCGCGTGGTGCCGGGGAAGACCTTGCTGGCGTCGAAGGTGAACTTCAACAACTCCCCCTTCGGCACCTCCTGGGCGTGGGCAACGCACGGGGCGAGCAGGAGGATCAACGAGGCGACGCGGAGCATGGGGACACCCGGGGAGGGGAGAGTGAACGGGAATTTCACCGCAGAGGGCACATGAGAAAGGCAAAGAAGAGAAAGGCACTAAACCGTGCTAAAACCCTTCGGCGACCGGATGCCACTGCAGTGAGCAGGTGGCGTGGGAAGCCCACTCGGTTTTAGCTCTCTTCGGTTTTCGCCTTTCTCCGCGCCCTCATGTGCCCTCTGCGGTGAAAATTCCGCTGCTTTGCCGGTTGTTTGGGTACCTACCCACGGGACTTTAGCCATGACAGACGCCACGCGGACCCTCACCCTGCGCGACAAGGTTTTGAGCGGCCAGCGGCTCAGCT
>JANXTD010000046.1 GCA_025352585.1 Fimbriiglobus sp. | reverse complement strand
CCGACTTCGAGTACCAAGCGGATTTACCCTGGGAGCTGGATCAGTGAAGAAACCCACATCCAAATCTGCGTCCGCAACCCGAAAAGCATCCTCGCCGTCTGGCACGTCCGCGAAGACGGCCGGTACGGTAAAGCGCCCACGCCCACAGCCGACGGGTAAGTTCGCCTTCATCCTCGATGTGATCGCTAAGCGGACTCCCGAGGAAACCCTGCAAGCACTCATTCGCGCGGGGATTTACAACGAAGACGGCACCCTGACGCCCCACTACCAGCCGCGGCCGAAAGCCAAGAAGAAGCCGGCCAAGGGCTAAGTTGGCGACGTCAGCGGGGGTGTTTGCCAATGCTCGACTGGCTGTTCCGACCGTCTTGCCCTTGCGACGCCGCCGCCAAGGCGTGGGTCGAGGAGCGCCTCGACTGGCTCGCCGGCGAGTTCGACGACAGCGCGTTCACCGGCCGGCCGGTCGTGCTGCCGACGCCGGAGTTCTTCCCGGACCCTTACGACGGCTCCAAGAAGTCGGTGCGCAAACTGCTCGACCGGGTTTGCGACTTCATGGACGTCGTGCCCGACCTCGTCGAACTGCGCCTCGCGGACATGACGCCGAAGGTTTGGCTGGTCAACGAGGCGGGGCACGACTTGCCCGGCGCGGGCGGCACCTACCACGAGGGGCTGCGGCAGTTCGTCGTCACCATCGACCGCTCCGGCCTGGACGACCCGATGGGCCTGGTCGGCACGGTCGCCCACGAACTCGCCCACGCCCGGCTGCTCGGCGAGGGCCGGGTGATGCGCGAGGAGTTCGACAACGAACTGCTCACCGACTTGACCGTCGTCCACTTCGGGCTGGGGATCTTTCTGGCCAACACGCCGCGGACGTGGGCCAGCCACTACGGCCGGTGGCCGGGGACCGACCTGCTCAAGCCGGAGTACATGACGCCGCCGATGTTCGGCTGGGCGCTGGCGCACCTGGCGTGGTTCCGCGGCGAGGAACGCCCCGAGTGGGCGCGGCACCTCCACGGCGACGCGCGGGCCAACCTCAAGCAGGGGCTACGCTACTTGCACGCGACTGGCGACTCGGCGTACCGGCCGGCGGGACGGCGGTAGGCGGTCGCCGTTAGTGGCGGAACAGGAATTCGCGGGTGTTCAGAACCGCCCACAGCACGTCTTCCCACGCCTTACGCTTGTCGGCGCGCTTCTCGACGTGGGTCAACGCCACCTTCGCCTCGTCGTCGCTGGCGGTCCGCGACAGGGCCGTCAGGTAAAGTTCGTCGAGGTGGGAGCGGTCGCTGCCGGGGCTGGCGAGTAACTTCGCCAGGCGGTTGGCAGGGTCCTTCACCTTGTCGTTGATCGTCGGGCCGTTGATGAGTTGCAACGCCTGGGCGAGGTTGCCGTCACTCTCGCGCTCGCACTCGCACGCCAACTCCCGCGCCGGCTGGCCGAAGGTCTTCAGGAACGGGTGCGCGATGTCGGTGTCGGGCAGTTGCACCGCCCGCGTCCCGGCCGGCATCCCGGCGAACTTCTCCGGCACGCCGGTCACGTCGCCCAGCGCGTCCAGCAGTTGCTCGGCACTCAAGAGCTTGGTCGCGGCGTGGGAGAAATACTTGGCGTCGTCGATGTTCGTCCCGTTCGGCTCCGCGGCGAGTTGGTACGTCCGGCTCGCCAGGATCGTCCGCACCAGCGGCCGCAGCTTGAACCCGGACTTGGTGAAGTCGGCGGCCAGGGCGGCCAGGAGTTCGTCGTTGGCGGCGGGGTTCGACTCGCGGAAGTCGTCCACCGGATCGACGATGCCGCGGCCCATCAGGTGGAACCAGACGCGGTTCGCCACCGACTTGGCGAAGAACTCGTTGCCGGGCTTCGTCAACCAGTCGGCGAACGCGGCGCGGCGGTCGGTGCCGGCGGGCACGTCCTGGTCGCCGGCGAGCGGGAAGCGCGGCTTCATCACCTTGCTGGTGCGCGGCTGGCTGACCTCCCCGGTGCGCAGGCTCAGGATCACCTCGGCCGACGCGGCGGCGTCCTTCTTCGTCCCGACATCCGCCGGCTTGCGGCCGACGCGGGCGAACACCGCGGCGAGGCCGTAGTAGTCGTCCTGCGTCCACTTCTCCGACGGGTGGTTGTGGCACTTGGCGCACTGCATCCGCACGCCCAGGAACAGTTGCGCTGTGCTCTCGGCCAGCGCCAGCGGGTCCTTGGCGGCGCGGTAGAAGTTGGCCGGCGGGTTCGCGTAGGTGTTGCCGCTGGCGGTGAGCAGGTCGCGCACAATCGCGTCGAGCGGTTCGTCGGCCAAGAGCTTCTCGCGCAGCCAGAGTTGGAAGCCGTAACTGCCCTTGGCCTGCATCGTCTTGCGGCTCGACCGCAGCACGTCGGCCCACTTCATCGCCCAGAAGTCGGCGAACTCCGGCATCGCCAACAGCCGCTCGACCAGCTTGGCCCGGCGGTCCGGCGACGGATCGACCAGGAACGCCCGCGTCTCGTCGGCGGTCGGCAGTCGGCCGACGGAGTCGAGGGTGGCCCGACGCACGAAGTCCGAGTCACTGCTGAGCGGCGACGGCTGGATCGTCATCGTGCGCAGCTTGGCGAAGGTCAGCGTGTCGATGAAGTTGGCCTCGGGCGGCTTCGACCAGACGAACCCCGGCCGCGGCTCGAGGTACGTCAGCCGCACGGCGACCATCGTTTCGAGGTAGCGGGCCAGAATGGCGACCTCGCCGGGCCGCTTGAACTCGACGTGGCCGGTCGCGCTCACCTCGGCGATCAGCGGCTCGCTGCTGCTCAGGTTGGTCAGCCGGGTCACGTCGCGCTGGCTGCCGTCGGCGAAGGTGGCGACGACGGCGAGTTGCTGCGACTTGGCCGGCGCGGTCAACACGCGCGGGCCGGGGGTGACCTCCAGCGACGCCACCGGCGACAGCCCCGTCTCGTCGTCCTTCGTCCCGGTCGTGAGCCAGGCGCGGATCATCTCGGCGGGGTAGGCGCTCGCGGTGAAGCGTGCCCCGCCCTCGTGCGGCAATTTGCCCAAACCCTTGAGCAGCGCCAGCGACGCGTCGGGGTTGAGGGCGTCGGCGCGGCGGCCGAACTGCTCGCGGGTCAGTTGCGCGAAGTCGGCGGCGGGGTCGAAGCCGCGCAGGCTCAGCTTGAAGCCGTTCTTGCCGCTCGGCGTCCCGTGGCACGCGCCCATGTTGCAGCCGCCGACGTTGAGCGACGCGACCACCTCGCGGCGGAAGCTCACCGGCGTCGCCGCGGCCATCCCCGCGACGGTCACCGGCAGCGTCAGCGACTTCGCCCCGACGGTCAGCGTCAACGCCGTTGTGCCGTCGCGTTGGCCGCGCAGGAACAGCCCGTCGTGAACCGTGACCACCCCTGGCGACGCTTCCTTCGCCACGGCGGTGCGGGTCACGTCGCGGGCCGAGCCGTCGGCGTACTTGGCGGTGACGACGAGTTGCCGGGCGTCGCGCGCGCCGGACAGGGTCACCGCCGCCGGCCGGACGGTCAACTCGACCGGGTCTTGGGCGGAGGCGGTCAACGACAGGGCGAAGACGGCGGCGAGCGCGCGGAGGGTGGACATCGCTGACCCCTGAGCCGACCGGTCTGGGGCCGCGAGAAGCGACCCGGTGGGAGACCGTTCGCCAAGGTTACCACAACGGCCAGGCCGCGCGAAGAGTCCGTCAAGAAAAAAGCAAGAGTGCAGAGTGCAGAGTGCAAAACGCATAATACCGGAGTGGAGACGTATCGACAGGCTCCGCAGTTTGCCTTCTGCACTCTGCCTTCTGCACTCTTCCCGGCGTGCCCCCGCGGCCGTGCGTAGAATTGCCGCTCACGAGGTCGAGGTGGCGGCGATGCTTCGGGACGTGCGGGTTCGGCTCGCCGGGATGATGTTTCTGCTCTACTTCTCGCTCGGCGCGTGGGTCGTCACCTTAGCCGCGTACCTGCTCGCGCCGGTCGCCGAGGGCGGGCTGGGCTTCTCGCCGGTGCAGGTGAGCTGGACCTACACCACCTTCGCCATCGCCGGCATGGTCGCCCCGGTCGCCATCGGGCCGCTCGCCGACCGCTGGTTCCGCGCCGACCGCGTCGTCACGGTCGGCGCGTTCGCCTCGGCCCTGCTCCTCGCGCTCGCCGCCCTGTGGTGCGACGCCCGCCGGGGCGTGATCGCCGCCGCGGCGGGCGAAGCGCAGGCCGACGCCGTGCGGGTCACGTTCCTCGGGCTGTTCGCGCTGCTGCTGGTCTACTCGTTCTTCCTGCAACTCTCGCTGACGCTGTCGAACGTCATCGTCCACCGGCACCACCCCTCCGGCGGCGCGGGGTACTCGCACATGCGCATGTTCGGCACGATCGGCTGGGTCGTCGTGGGCAACCTGCTGGCGCTGACCCTCGACCCGATGTCGGCCCAGCCGCTCTGGCTGGCCGCGGGGAGCGCCGCCGCGTTCGGGCTGTTCGCGCTGACCCTGCCGGCGACCCCGCCGCTGAGCCGCGAGACGAAGCTGCTGCCCGCGCTGCGGCTGCTCAGGGACCGGCCGTTCGGGGTGTTCCTGGTCGCGGGGTTCCTGGCGAGCGTCACGAACCAGTTCTACGCCGTCTACATCCACGGCGTGCTGACGGACCTGGGCGTGCGGCGGCCGGAGAGCGTGATGACGCTCGGGCAGGTCGTCGAGGTGGGGTGCATGTTCGCCATCCCCTGGCTGCACCCGGTCCGCCGCCTGAAGCCGCTGATGCTGCTCGGCCTCGGCGGCTTCCTGCTGCGGGCGGTCGTCATGCGCTGCGGCGACGCGACGGCGATCGTGCTGGTCGCGGTGCCGATGCACGGCTGGAGCTTCGCCTTCTTCTACGTCGTGGCCCAAACGTACCTGAAGCGGGTCGCCACGCCGGACATCGCCGCCGGGACGCAGGCGCTGGTGTCGTTCGTCTCCGGCGGCGTCGGCGTCGGCGTCGGCAACCTGCTCGCGGGGCAGCTCATCGCGGCCCACCGCGTCGGCGGCGTGACCGACTGGCCGTCCGTCTGGGCGACGCCGCTGGCGGTCTGCGTCGCGACCTTCCTGCTGTTCCTGCTGTTCTTCCACCCCCCGGCCGTGCCCGCCGACGAGCCGGACCCGACACCGGACGCCGAGGCCGACGCCGAGACCGGCGTGCCGGCGCGCGTCGGCTGACGCGCGTCTGGTTCGCCCGACGCGCCAGCGAGGGGAGCAAGTCCCTGGCGGCATCGCGGGTGGGGGAAGACGAATCCGTTACTCCCCACGAACGTCGCCGACCGGGATTTACTCCCCTCGCTCGCGCGTCGGGCTATCAAGACTCAGCACCAGCCGGATCACTTGCGGGCGGCTGCCGTGGCGGAGCGGCTCCTTGCC
>JANXTD010000044.1 GCA_025352585.1 Fimbriiglobus sp. | reverse complement strand
CGCGGCGAGTTGCCGAAGCCCAACACGAAGGACGACCCGGCCAAGGCCGACGCCGCCGTCGCCGAGTGGAAGCTGCTCAAGAAGCAGCTGAAGGAGGTCGTCAAGTTGCAGTCGCCGCGGCTCGAACTGGCGATGGTGACGATGCGCCGCTGGCCGGTGGCCGACTTCGAGTCGCTGATCGTGAAGCACCCGCTGATGACGAACTTCGCCCGCCGGCTGGTCTGGGGCGGCTTCGACACGGCGGGCAAGTACCTGCGCAGCTTCCGCGTCACGGAGGAACTCGACTACACCCGCGCCGACGACAAGCCGGCGGACCTGGCCGGCTTCGCGCGGGTCGGCATCGTCCACCCGATGCAACTCGACGCGGCGGAGCGTGGGGCGTGGGGCCAGCTCTTCGCCGACTACGAACTCGTCTCGCCGTTCACGCAGTTGGGGCGACCGGTGTTCGAGTTGACGCCGGCGGAGCGGCCGCTGACGGAGGTGACGCGGTTCGCCAAGGCGAAGGTCGATCCGCAGGTCGTCTGGTACGGGCTGCAAAAGCTGGGCTGGGTCCACGGCCTCCCCGCCGACGGCGGCCACGTCGATTCGATGTCGAAGTCCTTCCCCGGCGCGGGCGTCACGGCCGAAGTCCACCTCGACCCCGGCCTGAGCATCGGCTGGATGGAGGGGGCCGACAAGCAGGCGATCGCGGCGGTGCGGTTCGTCGCGGGCGACGCCCCGCGCGGCTACTACTACAGCGACAAGACCGACGCGCTGCCGCTGGGTCAGGTCGATGCGATCGTGGTGAGCGAGGTGCTGAGCGAGCTGTCGCGCATCGCCGCGAAGGCGGAGTGAGTCGCGTTGGCGATTTGCCACGCGCATTCCGGCGTGCGTTAGGGGATACTGAGCGGCCCCCGCCCTCGGAGACTCCCGATGCTTCGCCCGACCCTTGTGTTCACCCTGCTCGCGCTCGGCCTGCCGGCCGCCGCCGCGGAGCCGACGCTGGCCCTCACCCTGCGGTCCCGCGCCGCCCCACCTGGAGCGCCCGCGGGCGCGGCCACGGAGGCGAAGGCGACGTGGGAACCTAAGGCGACGGCGATCGTCGTCTGCGACATGTGGGACGACCACTGGTGCAAGTCGGCGACCGCCCGCGTCAACGAACTCGCCGGGCCGCTCGACGCGATGCTCAAGGCGGCGCGGGCCAAGGGCGTGCTCGTGATCCACGCGCCGAGTACCTGTACCGCCTTCTACAAGAGCACGCCGCAACGCCAGCGGGCGCTCGACGCCCCGTTCGCCAAGACGCCGGTGCCGCTCGCCGCGACGGAGCGCTGGGGGACAGCGTGGAATTGGCCGGACGCCAAGCGCGAGGGCGTGCTGCCGATCGACGACTCGGACATGGGCTGCGACTGCAAGACGAAGTGCGAGATCCGCTCCGCGTGGAGCCGCCAGACGGCCGCGATCGCGATCGACCCCGAGGACGCCATCACCGACGACGGCCAGGAGACGTGGAACCTCTTGACGCAGCGGAAGATCGACAACGTGATCCTGTGCGGCGTCCACCTGAACATGTGCGTGTTGGGCCGGCCGTTCGCCATCCGGCAGATGGTGAAGCTCGGCAAGAACGTCGCCCTCGTGCGCGACCTGACCGACACGATGTACGACCCGTCGCGCCCGCCCGGCGGCACGCACTTCGACGGCACCGACCGCGTCGTCGAGCACGTCGAGCGCTTCTGGTGCCCGAGCTTCGTGAGCACCGACATTACCGGCACCCCGGCGTTCCGCTTCAAGGCGGCGAAGTGACCGTGGCTCCGCCGATCGCCGCGCCTGCGGCGGGACTTTCCGCGTGCGGCCGCCGGCCCCGCCGGGTACACTCACACACTACCACTTTAGTCCCAGGAGCGACGGATGCCCCCCCCGTCCCGCCGCGACGGCTTCACGCTGATCGAGCTGCTCGTCGTGATCGCCATCATCGCGATCCTAGTGGGCCTGCTGCTGCCCGCCGTCCAGAAGGTGCGCGCCGCCGCGTC
>JANXTD010000018.1 GCA_025352585.1 Fimbriiglobus sp. | reverse complement strand
GAAAACCAAATTCAAGTTTTGGTTTTCTCCGCGTCTCCGCGTCTCTGCGGCAAGATTCTGAGTTCTACTTCGCCAGCGACTTATACTCGACCTTCTTGAACGTCACGACGGTACCGGGGTCGTGGCCTTCCAGGGCGAAGTGGCCTTTCATGTACGTCGAGTCGGTGTCGGTGAACTCGATCGTCTGCACGCCGTTGACCTTGATCGTGATCTTGTTGCCGACGGCCGTCACTTCTTGCGTGAAGAATTCACCCGGCTTGTGGGCCGCGGTGTCCATGACGCAAATCTCCTTCTTGTGGTCCTTCAACTTGGTGCGGCCGTCCGGGTACAGCGAGCCGGTCTTGATCGCGTCGCCGCCGGTGGCGTTGATCTGGACCTCGTAGCCCGGCGGGAAGCCTCCCTCGAACTTGGCGCGGAAGTACATGCCGGAGTTGCCCTTGTCGTTGATCATCGCCTCGACGCGGAAGACCACGTCGGTGTAGTCGTCGCGCTCGCTGAAGATGTGGCTACTCGGGCCGGAGCCGACGATCATGCCGTCCTTGACCTGCCACAGCGGGACGACGGTGCCGTTCTTGAGCTTGCCGTCGTAGCCGATCAGGGCGTCGCCGTCCTTCTTGGTGACGACCTCGGCGAACGCGCCGTTGGCCTTGGGGTGGATCTTCCAGCCGGTCAAGTCCTTGCCGTTGAACAGCGCGACGAAGCCGTCGGCCCCCGGCTTCTCGGCCGGCTTCTCGGCCGACTTGTCCTGGGCCGGCGCGGTCGTGGCGTGAAGGAATGCGACGGCCACGGCACTCAGGGCCAGGCGGAAACCACGGCGGGAGCGGAACATTCGAGAGACCTCGGCGGGGGGGGTGGGGCGCGAAACGGCGGGGAATTCGCCACGGGGTGGGGCCGGCGGTTGCCGGTCGTGGGGCGCACGAAATGCTACGGAAACGCGGAGGAAACGGCGACCGGACGCTTGCCATTGGAAGAATCGGTTGGGCAGCTTGGAAAAAATGCGCAGTTTGGCGGAGATGTGGTTGTCGCGGCGGTCGGACTACCTATCTTTGGGTTCGTAATAGAGGTTCTCGGCGTTCTGGGCAAGATGACCAGGCCGGGCTTCCCCCCCACCCGGTCGGTCGGCCCCCGTAACGGACTGCGAAATCGACCCCACTTGTTTCACACCTGGAGAGACTTCGATGAAGCGACGTGTTCTGACGGCAGCCGTGCTCGGTGCCGCGGCCTGGTTCTCCCTCACCCCGGCGACCGCCTCGGCGTTCGGCGGCAAGCTGTTCCACCGCGGCGGCGCGGGCGGCGGTTGCAGCAGCTGCGCCGCCCCGGCCCCCGCGGCCTGTGACTCCGCCGCCCCGGCCGGCGTCGCTGTCGCGGACGCCTGCGGCTCGGGTGCCGGCATGGCCTCCGGCGTCGCCACCGGCGACTGCGGCGCGGCCGTCGCCGCCGCCCCGACCTACACCACCCAGACGGTCACCAAGTACCGCCAAGTGACGACGCAAGAGAAGTACACTTACACGACCAGCGAAGCGGTCACGACGACCGAGCCGCGCCAGGTCACCACGAACACGCAAGTGTCGAAACAAGTCCCGTTCACCTACACCGTCAACGAGATGGTGACCACCAGCGAGCCGCGTCAAGTCACGACGTACACGCAAGTGTCGAAGCAAGTACCGTACAGCTACACCGTTAACGAGATGGTGACCACGACCGAGCCTCGTCAAGTCACGACGTACAACGCGGTCACGACCGCCGAGGCGTACACCTACATGGTGTCCGAGCCGACCACGACGATGACGACCCGCAACGTCGTGACCTGCGTCCCGACGACGACGACGGTTATGGTTCCCGTGACCCGTACGGTCTCCGTCGCCGCCGCCCCGTCCGCGGGCGACTGCGGCATGGCCGCCGGCCCGGCCGGCGACTGCGGCGCGTCCTGCGCCTCGGCCGCCGTGTCGTGCGCCCCGGCCGCGTCGTGTGAGCCGGCCTGCGAGCCGAAGGCTGGCTGCTTCAGCCGCATCTTCTCGCGGTTCGGCCGCAAGGGCGGCGCTTGTGCCACGCCCGTTGCCTACGCCCCGGCCGCCTCGGCCTGCGGCGCGTCGAGCGCCGCCGCCGGCGGCTGCGGCTCGTCGGCCCCGGCCATGACGTACCAGACCGTCACCGAGATGGTCGCCCAAACCCGCACCGTCATGACCCAACAGGTCTCGACCGTGCAAGTCCCCGTCACGACCTACGTCAGCGTCGCCAAGACCGGCACCCGCAACGTCACCCGCAGCGTCCCCGTCACCACGACGGTCAACGTCAACGTGATGAAGTGCGTCCCGACCGTCAAGACCGGCGTGAACACCGTCGTCGAGAGCGTCCCCGCCACCTCGACGGTCAACGTCAACGTGATGAAGTGCGTCCCGACCGTCAAGACCGGCATGAACACCGTCGTCGAGAACGTTAACGTGACCTCGACGGTCAAC
>JANXTD010000932.1 GCA_025352585.1 Fimbriiglobus sp. | reverse complement strand
TTGCCGCAGCAACTCCGCGCCGATGTCGGCCGCCGCCGCGACGAGCCGGCGGTCCTCGTCGGTGAACGCCGGCTTGTCGAAGAGTTCGAGCACGACATGCACGCCGGGGCCGACGCTGACCGGGGCCGCCAGGATCGAACGCCGGTTGCGCTCGAAGGGGCGCAGCTCGACCAGCCCCGCCGCCTCGGGCGTGAAGTCGTTCAGCACGACGGCCTCCTGCATCGACACAACACTCGCCGCGAGGGAGCGGCTGAACGGCACGGCCGGGCCGTCGATCACGTCGCCGCCGGGGGTGTAACACGCCGTGGCGTCGGTCCCGTCGGGGTGCAGGTGGCGCACCAGCAACACGCCGTCGGTCGCCCCGGTCGCGCGCAGTAGGAAGCGGAACAGCGTGTGGACGGCCACCGGCAGCGGCACCGGGTCGTTCAAGGTCGCGGCCGAGCGCACCAGCGGCAAGACGTTCTCGACCGCCTCGCCGAACGACTTCAGGCTCTCGTTCAATTCCCGTTGCCGCTTGGCCGGGCGAATCTTGTCGAGCTGCTTGTGGACGGCCTTCAAAAACGTCTCGCGGTTCAAGTCCTGGTTCTTGTCGAGGTAGTCGCGCACGCCCATCCGCAAGGCTTCGAGCGGCGTCGCCTGCCCGGCAAACCCGGTGACGAGGATGGCGACGATGTCCGGTTGGAACTCGACGAGGTCTTCGAGCAGCCGCAGGCCGTCGGTGCCGGAGCCGAGGTTCCAGTCGAGTACGGCGAGGTCGATGGCCTGCTCGTTGGCGATGACGAGTGCCTCCTCGGCGTCGGCGGCGACAAGGACTTTCACGCCCCCCCCGCCGGAGCGCAGCCACTCGGCGAACGTCCGGCGGACGCCCTCCTCGTCGTCCACGATCAGGACCGCCTCGGTCATGACGCTTGCCCCCGTTGATACGTGCGCCAGGCGGCGGGGAAGTCGCGGTTCGCCAGGTACGCGGCTGCCTTCAGGCGCTCGACGTCGGCCCCGCCGCGCACCGCCTCGGCCGACGCCAGGTGCCGCAACGCCGCGTCGCAGTCGCCGGTTGCCAGGGCCGACTTCGCCACCGCGAGCAGCCCGACCCGGCGCGCCTCGACGGCGACGACGAGCGCGAGGTCGGCCTTGCAGCGGCGGCACGTCGTGGCGCTCGCGTCGTTACTCGCGCGGCAGACGGGGCAGGTCACGCGTCCTCCAGGTAGAACATCACGTCGGTCAGTTCCGTCGTCGCCTTGCCGACGCCGGCCCAATCGAGGGCCGCCATCGCACTGCGGATCACCTCGGTCAGCCGGTCGAGTTCGGCCTGATCCTCGGCCGTCGCCTTGGGGCGCAGTCGCTCGGCCTTCTCCAGCGCCGCGCGGGCCTGGCCCGGCTCGCTGCGGGCCTCCCCCGCCGCCGCGGCGCGGAAGCGCGGCGTCTCCAGCGGGGCCTCCGCCGACGGCTCGTCGTCCTCGTCGTGGCCCTCGTCCTCGTCGTCGCTGGGGTCGGCGGCGTCGCCGAGGAACGGGTCTTGCCACAGCCGGTCGAGCCGTTCGCGGGCGGCGTCGCGCTCTTCGAGGGCGAAGCGGGCGATGGCGTTGTCGATGGTGATCTGCTTCACCAGCCCCGTCGTCTTCTCGCGCGCCGACACCTTGAGCGTGCCGTCGAGGGTCATGTCGAGTTGCACGACGAGTTGGTTCCCGGCCGGGACGCGCGACAGGCCGTCGATCTGGAAGGTGCCGACGCGGTGGTTGCGGCGCACGTCCTCGCTCTCGCCCTGGAAGATTTCGATGTCGACCTTGTCCTGATTGTCCGAGACGGTGCAGAACGCCTCACTCCGCGACGCCGGGAGTGGCGTGTTGCGCCGGACGATCGGGGCGAAGCGGTACTCGTTGAACGGCGTCAGGTACGAGTCGGGGTACTCGAGCGTCTTGATGCCCAAACTGTGCGGCGTAATATCGACGAGCACGGCGCTGACGTTCTGCTTGGCGACGATCGCCCCCTGCACGGCGGCCCCGAGGGCGACGCACAGGTCGGGGTGGACCTCGCGGTGCGGCGACTGCTTCAGCCGCTCTTCGAGCAGCCGGCCGATCATCGGCGTGCGGGTGCTGCCGCCCACGAGCACGATCTTCTCGATCTGCGCCGCGGTCAGCCGGGCGTCGTTGAGCGCCTTCTGCACGCAGTCCATCGTCTTGTCGATGAGCGGGGCGATGAGCGTCTCGAAGTCCTTGCGGTCGATCTCGGTCGAGAGGTGGACCGGGACGCCGTCCTTCTCGGCGATGAACTCCTCCTCGACCTTGGCGAAGGCGTGGTCCGAGAGCGCCTTCTTGGCGTTCTCGGCGGCCCGCAGCAGCCGCGCCCGCGCGGTGCGGTCGAGCCGCAGGTCGATGCCGTAGGTTTCGAGGAAGTCGTCGGCGAGGTGGTCGAGCAAGAGTTCGTCGAAGTCGTCGCCGCCGAGCTTGGTGTCGCCGTGGCTGCTCAACACTTCAAAAATCCCGCTCTCGGCCTGGACGATGCTCACGTCGAACGTGCCGCCGCCGAGGTCGTAGACGAGGAAGCGTTCCTGCTTGTCCGGCGTCGGGTCGTAGGTCAGCGCCGCGGCCGTCGGCTCGTTGAGGATGCGCACGACTTCCAGCCCGGCCAACTCGCCGGCCTCGCGGGTCGCCTGCCGCTGGCTGTCGTTGAAGTACGCCGGGACCGTGATGACCGCCTTGGTCACCGGCCGGCCCAGTTCCTTCTCGGCGGCGTCCTTGAGCTTGCGCAGGATCATCGCCGAGATTTCTTGCGGCCGGTACTTCTGCGACCCCAGCGTGACCGTGGTGTCCTCGCCCATCATCCGCTTGATCGACTTGACGGTGCGCTCCGGCGCGACGACGTACTGGTTGCGCGCCGGCTTGCCGACGAGCAGTCGCCCGTCCTCGGTGAGGCCGACCATCGACGGCAAGATGGGGTCGCCGTCGACGTCGAGGACGCGCGGCTTGCCGTCCTCGACGACGGCGATCTCGCTGTTCGTGGTGCCCAGGTCGATCCCGACAATGCCGTCCGCCATCACAACTACCCCCGGTCAAAGCGTGTGGGTTAGTTTATGCGGGGGGCGGGTTCCGAAAACCGTTTTGCCGCAGAGACGCGGAGACGCGGAGAAAACCAAACCCAAATGCGTGTTCGGAAACCCCGACCCGGTCGGAGTTCGCGATGAAGCGGCGGAGCAACCCAAGTCTTGGTTCTCTTTGCGTCTCTGCGGCAAAACTCTTCCCCGCGTTTCCACCACTAGCGGGACCGGCGCACGGCGTCCTCGGCCAGGTTCAGCCCGGCGAGCAGCGGGGCGATTTCGGCGTAGAAGCGTTGGCCATCGACGGGGTAGCCGGCCGTCGGTTTGAGGCCGGGCAGGTGCGTCTGCCAGTGGCGGTTGAACTGCCGCATCGACACCTCGCGCAGGTACTTCGCCGTCATCGACGCCAGGGCCACGGCGACACTCTCGCCGTCGGCGCGGGGGCGGAAACTCACCCGCACGTCGCGGCCCAAGCTCTCGACGCGGTAGCGACTTTCGATCGCCGACTCGACTTCGGCGACGACCCAGCCCTGGTGGAACGCGCCCTGGAGAAGGGGGCCGTAGGCGTTGCGGCCGCCGAGCTTGTCGCAAATCACTTCGACCGGGTCGAACCCCGGCAGTCGCTGGCGGATCGCGCTCAGCAGCCCCGTCAGCCCGATATTGAGCAGCGTGCCTTTAGTACCCGACACGGCGACGGTGCGGTTGAAACTCGGGGCGGGTACGAGCTTGACCGCCAGCACGAACAGTTCGACGCCGACCTCCGCGAGCGCCGGCCGCAGGTCCGGCGGCGCGGGGTTCAGGGGCAACGCTTCGGCGGGGTCGAACCAGGCTTCGCCCTGCAACTCCTCGACGACGTGCGGCACCGCATGCGTGTCGAGCCAGCCGCCGAAAGTGGTGTCGCGCAGGCCCAGCAGCGCGGCGAGGCCGGCTTCGAGTTTCTTCACGCCGTGCGGGCCGCTGTGAACGAGTTTCGAGTCGTCGATGAGCAGCCGCGTCTTGTCCTTGTCGGCGTGGCGGGCGATCCACGGCCGCAGGGTCTCCCAGCCGGCGGCGTCGGCGTCGGGCAGCTTGACCGCGACGGCAGCCTGCACGAGCGGCCCGAGGATCGGCCCGTACCCCGCCTCGTCGATCCCGACCACCCACGGCATGCGTTGCGACTCCCGGAGACGCCGGCGCGGCGTGACGGGAGTTGTAGCAGTTTCGCCCGTTGGGGGGCGGGTCTTCCGGCCCTGGGCCGGAAGATGACTCGCCGTTTACACACTGCGGCCGCCGCGGGCGGCCGCGGTGTAGGTCGCGCCGAAGGTGGTGACGCCGATCAGCGCGGCGGTGATCGGGCCGGGGCCGGTGATGAACAGGAACAGGCTGCCGGTGCCCATGCCCGCGCCCCAGGCCGCGCCGAAGCCGGCCCACGGCCGCTCGTTGCCGCGACCCATCCACCAGCCGAGCGCCGCACCCGCCGCGCCGAAGAGCGCCCCGAGGCCCACAGACAGCCCCACGAACAGGGCCACCAGCGCCGGCGACAGGCTGCCGTCGGTCCACGCCCCTTGCGTGCCGCCGCTCTGGACGCGGTACTTGACCTGCCCGCCGTCGGCGAAGCCGAGGAGGTACAGGAGCGCCCCGTTGCCGACGCCCCCGCCGAGCAGCCCCCCGAGCGCCGCGATGCCGGCCATGATGCGCCGCTCCGCGCGGCCACTGACGGAGATCGCGTCCGAGCGCCGCCGCGCCTTGGGTTTGGGCGCGGCGGACGGCGACGGGCCGACGGTCGCGGCCCAGGCGTTGACGGCCCACAGCGCCTCGTCGGGGGCCGTGTCGGTGGCCGCGGCGAAGTCGGCGGCGAGCCGGGCGAGGTCGGCGTCCGTCTTGGCCGCCGCCTCGGGCACGCCGCGGTGCATCGCCAGCGACAGCAACTCCCGCTCCTTGGGGAAGGCGGCGAGGTCGCGCTTCAGGAGGAAGTCGCAGCTCGTCGGCATCCGGTAAACCGTCGCCCCGGCCTCGGCGATGACCGACTCGAAGACCGGCCACGCCGCCTCGCGGAGGGTCGCCGGGCAGGGGAACGGCGGCGGGGTCGCCACGGTCAGTTCGACGAGCGGGGGCACGGTGCGACCTCGGTGCAGTCGGGGGATGCGGTGACTATAGAACGGGTTTCCCGCCGCCGGCGCGATACAATTTCGCTACCTTCACACTCCAGTCGTGTCCTCCGGGCGGGCGTCATGGGCGAGCCGTACAAGATCGTCGTCGGACTCGAAGTCCACGTGCAGTTGCTCACGAAGACCAAACTCTTCTGCGGCTGCCTCAACCAGTTCGGCCTGCCGCCCAACTCGGCGACCTGCCCCGTCTGCCTCGGCATGCCCGGCACCCTGCCGGTGATGAACCGCAAGGCGTTCGAGCTGTCGCTACGCGCGGCCTTAGCACTCAACTGCCAGATCGCGGGGTTCACGAAGTGGGACCGCAAAAATTACTACTACCCCGACTTGCCGAAGAACTTCCAGACCAGCCAGTACGACCTGCCGTTCAGCCACGACGGCTTTCTGGAAGTGAACGTGCATCCTGACCCCAAGAAGGGCTTCACGCCCAAGACGGTGCGCATCATCCGCGCCCACCTCGAGGAGGACGCCGGGAAGTCGATGCACGACGACAGCGGCCGCGGCGGCGACTCCAAGGTCGATCTGAACCGCACCGGCACGCCCCTCTTGGAGATCGTCTCGCACCCCGACATCGAGACGCCGGAGGAGGCGATTGCCTACCTCGAAGAGGTGCGGCTGATGCTGCGCGAACTGGGTGTGAGCGACTGCGAGATGCAGGAGGGTTCGTTGCGTTGCGACGCCAACGTCAACATCCACGTCCCGCAAAGTGACGGGAGTGTTCACGCGACGCCGCTGGTCGAGATCAAGAACTTGAACAGCTTCCGTAGCGTCGGCCGGGCGATCTCGTACGAGGCGAAGCGGCACGCCGAGGAGTACGCCCGCGACCCCGAAAACTTCCGCATCGAACATCGCCTCAAAACCACCGCCGGGTGGGACGACCCCAAGGGCGTGACCGTCGTGCAGCGCCACAAAGAGGCGGCGGCCGATTACCGCTACTTCCCCGAGCCGGACTTGGTCCCCGTGATCGTGTCGAAGGACGAGGTGGAGCGGGTGCGGGCGGCGATGGGCGAGCTGCCGTCGCAACAGCGGACGCGGCTCGCCACGCAGTACGGCTTGACCGCTTACGACGCCGAGGTGCTGACGGCGAAGGGCCGGCCGATGGTGGCGTACTTCGAGGAAGTCGCCGGAATCCTCAAGGACGGAAAGGCGGCGGCGAATCGCCTGAGTGATTTGGTTTACCCGGCGCTGACCGACCGCCGCGAGGAACTCGCGGAGTTCCCGCTGACCCCGGCGGCCTTCGCGGCCTTCGTCGGCGGCACGGCGGCGCTGCCGAAGCAGGACCGCGGCGAGGTCTTCAAGGCGATGCTCGACAAGGGCGTGACGCTCGACGCGGCCAAGGCGCTCGTCGGCATCCAGGTGTTCGACGAGTCTGCGTTGCGCACCGCGGTGCAGGCGGCGATGGCGGCCAACCCCCGCGCGGTCGCCGACTTCAAGGGCGGCAAGGACGCGGCCAAGATGGCGATCCTCGGCGGCGTCATGAAGGCGAACAAGGGCGCGCCGAACGACGTCGTGCGGCGGCTGCTCGACGAGGAGTTGGCGAAGGCGTAGGCGTCTTGTTAGCCCGACGCGCGAGCGAGGGGGGCAAAGGCCGTTGACGAGGTTGGCGGGAGTTGACAGTACGGTCATCGACAGCCGGGTTG